>JAATVS010000575.1 GCA_014523695.1 Nitrososphaerales archaeon TH5895 | reverse complement strand
TATGTTGGGTTCTGACTCATAAGATCAGGTGGGCCCTTGATGGTTATGATCTAGTATTAATGTTATTTGTAATATCCTCTGTTAATCAACTTTTTTTCTTTTAAATCTGCAGTCAGTCTATTAGCGACAATTGTAAAATGGATTCAGGTTTTTACTTTATACTCATTATCTGACCTCGGAAGTACATTAAAACTAACTGTTTCATTAGATCTCTTGCGTAATTAGCAGAAGATAACCCTGTCTTCTAGTCATAGTCTATTTCCGTAACTAACAGGTATTTATTATTCTGTAGTTTACCAGTCCTGATACTATGTCAGATACTCTGTTATACTTTCTTAGCCTATTTCTGAATACATCATTCATTATCCTGTATTTCTTTATCCTGCAGATAGCATGTTCTATTACTATCCTCTTTGCAGAATGATTCTTGTTATACTCTTTTTGTACTTCAGTCAACTCATGATCTTTTTCCTTTTTGATAGGTAGGGATGACAGTTGCTTTGGAAAGTCTTTTTCTACTCCCAGAAAGCCAAGATCATACATATTCATTACATCCTTTGGTAAATCTGGATGATTCTTTTTGTAGATCCTATAATCATGCTTTCTACCTCTTTGCTTGTGCTTTGTTTTATAGATTAACAATCCCTTTTGGTTAGCTGTATACAGATTCTTGACTGTGTGTTTTTTCTTCTTGCCTGAATAGTACAGCTTTCTTTTCATCCTATTCTTAGGTCTTGGAATGGGTTGTTCAGTACAGTCTGTAAAGGCCATAAAACCAGGGAAATATTTCTCAACCTCTTCTTTTGTCTTTAGTCTCTTGGTTACCTCATACAGTTTTTGAGGAATTGGCAAACACCTTCTAATCAACCTTTCAATCTTCTGAATGACTCTGCACACATTACTCTGATCTAAACCGAAGAGGAATTCCATCAGGGTGTAGGTAATGTACAGCCTGTAGTACACCAGAACCATGATAACCCTGTCCTTGACAGGGAGCTTAAAGTGTCTACCAGCTCCAACAGCCCGTTCTCTTCTTCTTCTTCTTCTTCCTTTTCTGGAAGAAAGACGGTTTATTTCGTACTTGTCATATCTTGATTCTATTTCTTTGAAAATATTATCAAACTGTTTTACCGATAGACCTGTTAATGATTTGAACAGCAATGGTTTTCTAGATAACCTATCATAGGATAACAAGAGGAAAGGACATATTTACATAGGATAGATGGAAATAAAGCTGTTTTGGCTAATTACGCAAGAGATCTATAGTAAGTAAAATAACCGAACCCTTATACCGTAAGGGACTTAATCCCACCCCACCCGCGGTAAATTACACACTATTAATAGGAGTTTTAGACCTGTCCTTTTAATACCTGTCAGATTAGATTAATGCGATTTATCTAACTCATGAATATTGGTATCGTTAATATGTTTCCTAGATGAGAAGTTAGTTTGTTAATTTGTTGAAATTGTATTACTATTCATAAGGGGAACTGAGAATGCATAAATAGCAGTCTTCGATTCCACAGTCACATGGTTCTAGGAGATTTAGCATTCGAAGAAACTGGAAAGTTCGCAGGAATAAGGGCACTTCCCGACGGAAAAGTGGAAGCGACCTATCAGGGAACTGGCAAATTATTCGGTACAGACTATTCATCTATCTATACAGGGGTCGCAACCCCGCATGGAGGAACCTTGATTGCAGAGTTTAATGGAATCTGCACAACCAAAGATGGGGACTCTGTAGGTGTGTGGGCTCATGGAAGAGGGCGACCTACCGGAAGTGGCCTAAAGGCGAGCTGGAGGGGTGGAGTTATCTGGCAGGCTTCCTCGCCGAAATTTGCAAGGTTAAATAGCGTGCCGGGAGTTTGGGAGTTGGACATCGAGGAAGGAGGCAACTTCCATTTGAAGGTTTGGGAATGGAAGTAGCCAATAAACCAGCAAGAGGCTGCCTATCTTTGTGTGTAGTGTTCTTTATCCCTATAACTGAAAAGACGATGCTCTAATTTAAGATCTGATGCGTATGCCTCTTAGTTTTTGAACCGAGTTAATGTAAGGCACGGCTAATTAGTAGGTCCTTATAGTTTGGGCATTAACTGAGCCTCGCTTGCTGTTAGATAGCTAACCATAATATAAGTCCCTAATTTAGCACTAACTAGCCATACGCCGATTGATGATGAAAATGATTGGACAAGGAACGGCCAAAAAGATATGGATCAGATCTGAATGAGCGATCCTGTAAAGTATCTATGTGAAAGACACAGGGATAAAGCCAAGAACCGAGAATCCACAGACTGTAGGATCGAAGATCTTCGAATTGAACGCTTTCCATCATGGGAAAATAGTGAGTATTTTAGAAGGTGTATTGTAGGGCTGGCTAATATACATGAGGAGATAGAGACGGCGTGGGGAGGAAATATCGTTAGGTTAACCCCAATCGGTTTACAGAGTTGCCGTAGGATCCATGGGTGGCAAAAGGACTTCTGAAAGATGCAGTTCAGGCACTAACCAAAAAGTATGTCGTGAGATGAGGAACAAGGCCTATGATGTATTTGTAGCTGTGAGGGAGGAGCACGTACAGAAGTTTGAAATAGCTATACGAAATGTAGGAACGATAGCGGGCGAAAAAGTGATAGTTTCAGTGAATGCGGAGAATGCAAAGGTTTTGAATTTTACATCCTGGCCGTTTTTAGGGAACCATGCGGTGGACAATAAATCTGCACAGATAGGAAATGCCCTCTATGAGATCGACAATTTTCCTCCACGTTCCCATAAAGTAGTAACAGTAACGCTAATGCAACCTCCCACTGAGGAGCAAGCAGAGTTATCTACTAATGTCCGTTCTAGCAAGGGGGTTCGGATATCATCAAGCTTATAATTTAGCTGCTTATAGCTATTCTTCAACAAGAAAGGATGACTATTGGATCTTTGTTGTGTTCACTATACTTGCCATGTCTGGCTTGGATGTATTAGTGTTATTATCATATTTACAAATATCCCTTCCGACAGTATTAGCTATTCCATTTCACTTTGGATAGCTACCTATATAATTCCCATTACGATTGTGATTCTTCACATAATATATAGACTTAATTTCCGAGCAATCCTAATTTCCTATGGAATAATTATTACTCCCGTGTTGATATTTGTATTAAGCCGTTTATCTAATTTCAGGCCCTGGTAAGATATGTTGTAAATGGAGAAGAATTGTGAGTTCGATCGAAGTGTACTTTCGTTTGTCAAGATATAGTTGGCCCGTTGTAGGTGATCCAGAAGGAATAATACTTCACTAGTTTTTCCCTCCTAGTTAATATCACAATGCTAGGGTCGGCAGTGCGAGGTATATCGAAAAGGATCGCATGGCTGTGCGTAAGAGACGACTCATTAAAAGCGGCGCAAATATGTTTTGTTACTGACCCTCGAATAGAACTGGACATAGAACTTATCAAAAGAATGAAGCGCTTATTTATTAGGAAATTTGGACATTTATTCGATACCAAGGAAACAGTCTTCGAACTCAATGGCGTCATCCCATGCCTTTCTTAATATTCTGTTTAATCCCATATGACAGACGTTATGTTCAAATGGTAGATATTCGTCCACGTAACTTTTGACTTTGTTGCTGCTTTGTCGTATTTGATACTAGCCTTTTTTAGTTAGTTCCACGCTCGGAAATATATCAAAATGGCTATCTGTAAACGATGCGGCAGAAACCGACCGTGCTATCTTTCTTCTTGTTATTGCAAGTTGAAAGGTCAAATTGTTCCCGAAGGAGTCTTCGACTCATGACTGCCGCTATCGAGAATGAAGACCGAGGGGATAACAAGAATCCTTGTCCAACTTGCAAGCACCCAATGGATATTCATTATTCCACAAAGGACGGGGAAGAGAGGATAAGATGTCGAAGCATGGATTGTAAGTGTGTAAGTTTGGTGGGTCATGCCTCAGAAGGCCTATTAGATGAACTGTAAAAACAACCGATGTAAGCGGGTTTAACCTACTTTAAAGTATAGCATAACGCAATATGATCGAACGAAATGCAGAAGGAAATCTCTTAGTCAGGTAACGGAAGAAAACTTATTCCTGGTACTTTAATTCTAAGAAAATAATGTTTTTCTGTTGCTTGACCTTGACTGCCTTGGCAGGTTAGGAAACCTATTTGCAGATATGTTGTGATGTGGCTTTCCAGTCTTGGATGATATGACAACTTCAGATTAATGAGTTCATGATACTCCTATAAGGAGGAGCCTATTATTGAGGCCGCATATCAATGGTTAGAGCAAAATGCAACGAGTTACCCTCTTCCTTAATGACAGAAAGGCCTTCGAACAATCTTCTGAAGTGAATGTCAAGTAACCTCTTCTTGAAAGACACTATTCTTGATGCTTTCTAAAGCCATACAGTACGCGTATAGTTACGCATTGGTATGGGCAATAATCAATAATATCCTAGTAGTCTAGAAGAGATTTCCATTAAATTTAGTTTATGATCGGCGAACATTCCAGATGGATTCATGGACTAGAGAGAAGCATTCAGGTCTGGATTCCTCAGGTAATGATTCAAGTTATCCTACAACTTATATTCTGGACATGAAAATGATCAGCTTATATGCCCAAGAGTTCCAAAAGAGGCGGTAGGGTTCGTGACAAGTGGAAGGACAAGCAGTGGATTATGGTAAATGCACCTGCTGCCTTAGGTGGAAGCGCCATAAATTATGTGCCTATCAGTGATGTCAATTTTGCTCGCGGGCGGGTGATTGAAAACACAATGTATGACATTTTAAAGCAAGACCCTACACAGCACCAGACTAAGGTATTTGTACAGATAGTGAACATCGTTAACGGTACTGCATCAACAATTTTCAAAGGACACGAGTATGCCAAAGAATTTCTCAGGAGTCTAGTGAGGAGAGGAAGTTCAATGGTAAGTTACGTAGCTGACTACAAAACCGCGGACGGATACGTCTTCAGGGTATCCCTAGTTGCGTTCAGTCAGAGACGAATAAATACTGAAAAGAAACACCAGATCAGAGTCCTTTGTCGTCAATTCTTACAAGAGCGCCTACCGAAACTTACTGTTGATGAATTCATAAAGCAAGTTCCCCTGGGGAATCTAAACAATGACCTATTGGAAGCTGTTAAGAAATTGACCCCGCTTAGGCATATAGGCATAAAAAAGACAAAATTGATATCATCACCCACAAATGTCGGATCATCAGCTACAGAGGAATCAACAGTCGGATCCCCATCCTAAAAAAGAGAAAGTTGCGCATTTTACTAATGGTTAAAAATAACGTTACTATTTGATTTTTGTATCACTACATATTCAGACTGCTATATAGATGCAAAAGGAAAAATTCAGGTCCTTCGAAATAGCGGCTGCAGAAATCGTATTCTTGGTTCACGCCACCGAGGACAAAGACCGAGTACTTAAGTTAGTATCATCCATTCTTTTTGTCGATAAGAATGAATTTGAGTCTGCGAACCTCCTGGGTCATTGGGGAAATCATATTGATATAATTAAGGCTAGGTTGGATGGAAAACCAGCTAGGGATGTGACTACGAACATTCTTACATCCCTCGATACTTACGATCGAAAAAAGCTACTCCACTCATTGGACAATTACACTGATGAAAAAGGGAATTTGCATCTCCGCCTGGATAAGCAAAAGATCTGCGAAGGCAAAATTGAGCTCTCAGATATTGATTCCGTTAAGATAAAACTCAAACCGAAGCTATTTTTTAGTAGAATTAAGCAAGAATACATCAGAGAATATAGGAGGCTTTTAGATTCGAAAGATTAGATCTCCACGTACGAATGCACGTTGTTCAGCCTGTTCTTAAGTTCAAGAGTCTGCTCGGGCTGAAGAGTATTGGTATTGAATATGGTACAGGTAACACTGATAGTATTGGTGGAGAGGCAGATGTCATACACCTTTTGAAGAGCAAACCTTCAGCCCCTACCATATTTCGGTATTTGGTTATTTCCGAAAATTACCACGACCTGCTTTCGAAAGACGTGGATCTTGTAGGGATAACTGCTATTGATGAACAGTTTTATGAAATGCTCAAACGTAGTTCTTCAAAGAAACTAGGAATCGAGATTGCTGTTAGCTGGTTGCGTAAGACCAACGGTCAAAAACTTGCAAAGAATATTGCACTTATCAAATCAATTCACAATTTCACACAGAAATATGGTAATCAGTTAGTTCTGACTAGTGGCGCTTCATCGATATTCGAAATGGTATCAGGAAGATGTTTTGACGCCCTACTCGAATTGTGTGACATTAAACCCGAGACATATTGGAATAGTTTGAATAATTGGCTAGACCATAAGATTGGCATGAGATGTTACATCTGTGACACTTAAGAGAAGACACAAACGTAGATACATGGTAGTGTTATTCCATCCATCTCCAGAGGAGCTGTTATCAACCACAAGAGATAGGATGGTAGATATGTTCGGTCACGTTATAACTCAGAAGGCCCTTCTAAAAATAATCTACAAGATTGGACCTGACCTACATGTGATTCGATGTCGGTCAGAGTATCTAGGAGAGGTTTTATGTGCAATAACGCTGATCGATTCTGAACATCCAGCGGTGGTATTGGATATATCTGGGACATTAAGAAGCCTGCGGACTCGCGCGATGGATAAAAAAATGTCCTTGAGACTGCCTTAAGTGACGGGATTATGTTGATCGAACATTTGGGAATTGAAGCACGACTTGGAGCCAATCCCGTTCTAATCAAAGTACTTATCGAATGCCAAATGTGTTATGTGAGCTATCAGACTATATCCAAAATGTAAAACTGTATCCCGCGGGCAGGATTTGCTCCAAAATGCACTTCTGCATTGTTGATTGAGCCTGCGACTCTTCGGTTACTGCTAATATGTTAGCCTGATAGGCTGCTTCACGCGGTCAGCACCAACAATTGCCGACATCTACAGCCGAAAGCTCTACCAGGCTGAGCTACCGCGGGATAATCCGATCGTGAAGGTCATGATATATAATTGTGATGCTGCTTTGTCCTGCTGTCTTTATTTGTCTTTTACCCAAAAAAGTTGATGAGACAAGAATCCATTTCAGATTCGGATGCGCCATTTTAAGCTATGCTCTTCGCGAGATGTTTTAGGAAATCCATCGTGATATATGTAATCGCCCTATCAGATCCCGCACGTTTGACTGAAATCAGCGTTTCAAACAATTCGTTAAGTATGCCCAGATTATCTCCACATACTCTCTCTCCCTTCCGAAGCATTAAATACTCCCCAGATACCACCTGAACCACCAAAGGCACGTCGATCATTTTCTTTACTTCGTACACTAAATCTAAATACCATAAAGTCGGCTTGATCATCACCATATTAGCACCTTCGCTAATATCCTGCTCAATTTCTCGAATCGCTTCTCTTCTATTAGAATAGGGCAATTGATACGCTGATTTATCAAACGCCAGATCCTGAGAGTTGTTCCTGGCGAAGGCTACCGATCTGAACGGGCCGTACAACGATGATGCATGTTTTGCAGAGTAAGACATTATTTTCACAGCTCCAAACCCATAGGAATCAAGAGCCTGCCTAATTGAATCTACTTGCCCGTCCATCATAGAGGATGGTGCGACGCAATCAGCTCCACTATCAGCTTGACTGGTTGCTATTTTTTCAAGGAGAGCAAGCGATTTGAAATTATCAACGTTGCCATAACTATTGTCTGATATCCCGCAATGTCCTGAAATATTGTACTGACATACACAGACATCAGTAATGACATTTACGGTCGACCCAAAGTCTCGTTTTATCTTTCTAGTGGCAACCTGAACTGCTCCCGACTTGTCTGCCGCCGCTGTTCCACCTTCGTCCCTCTTATAAGGCAGTCCGAATAGGAGGATGTCGGTGATTCCATTGTTGATCAAATCATTTACAAGCAAGCAGATTCCGTCATCTGAGGAAGCTAGAATCGGACCACCCTTTTGAATGTCAAAAACGAAATGTTTTAAGCTTCGCGGATATACCAAAATGGGAATGATTAGGTCTGAGACCGTTAAGGACACTCTGCTAAAGAATTTCAGCTTCCTGTAATAATACTATATCATTCTAATTTCTAAATTGTACGTTAGACATTAGAATAGGGCATGGCAGATAAGGACCAAAATGAATCTGAAATCGCTTGGAAATTTCTCATCTGGAAGCTTGTCATATCTGTATGCAAAATATTAAATAGGCAAGACATCATTGCCCCTCGAAGGGTATCATGCTGAGACTAACAATAGGAATCCCATCCTACAATGAAGGAGGAAAAATCATATCGCTAATTAAATCAGTATGTGAAAGTGCACTTTCCTGCGACGAAGCTCGAATTATTGAAGTCATAGTTTGCGATCATTCCTCCGATTCCACACCTCAAATCTTAGCATCCTTTATGGTTCAACAACGCTATCCGATGATACGTCTAGTGCATCATGACGAAAGAGGAGGAGCCGCTTCAGCATGGAATGAAATTTTTTCGTTGGCTTCCGGTGATATCGTAGTTCTATTCGATGCCGATGTTTTGCCACTCAAAGATTGCATAAGTGAACTTGTCTTATGTATGGACAACAACCAGATCGGATTGTGTGCATCTAATCCCATCTGCCGTAATCCAAATTCATCAGCCGCAAGAGCGGCTTCGTTCATCTCAAGTTGGTTAGAATCCATCAGAAAGCGGGGAGTTTCCCAATACACTGTGATGGGGAGATCACTTGCTATACGTGCTGACTTAGCAAAGAGGATAATCATTCCTAAGGAGACTATCGCAATCGATCTGTATTTGCAATGCCGAATTCTTGAAATGGATTATGATGTCCTTTACAGGGAAAAAGCCAAGGTTTATTTCACACCTCCATCTACTCTGAGGGACTTTGCATCTCAGGTTTTGAGGTCAAGGAATGGCCATAGACAAATTTCCACTCGGGTAAGAAGGCTGGGAATCAATGCTTCACCATGGTCGGTTCTGCTGACTGCTGTTAGGACTGCTTACACCAATCCTGCTGATGCCATTTTCATGCTCCTGTGCTCATGCCTTCTGCCTTTCTATCGATCGATACTTCCTGGAACCGATTCATACAAATGGGCAATCGCAACATCCACAAAAGGCTAAAGTACCTAGATAATAATTTTCCTGGTTCAAAATTACTTTTCTCAACTTAAAGTTCTAAAACGAGGTAACAAAATATCGTAGCATATAAATACTTTCTATTATAAAAATGCACTGGGTTGGAGCACCAGCGAGATAGTGATCAGAGTTACCTTTGTATTCCACATCATACGAACCTTGATATTTCACTGGATAAATGGAAGAGCTCCGAGAGACCAAAGAGAGTTTACTTTGTGACTGCAACGTTTACGGAAGAAACCAGGCTCTATTTCCCTGGCCGAGCCAATCATTATATTTTGATATCGAATCCAGGTCAGCAAAACGAAGATGATACAACAGAAATTGTATCCACCTATGAGAGACATGTGTTTGAGTTTAAGATAACGACTACCCTCTTCGAAAGATTATGTGAGAGGCTTAACTATGTTTCTATCTATTTCATGAGATACTCATATGGGCAAAAGGAATTGATTGATCTGGCTACCTCGATCGCGAAAAGGGACAGAGTAACAAAAGCCGCTCTGGCTGAAATGAAGGTATCCTGTTCAATGAAACCCAAGTTTAGCTTTCCATATTCAAAAAATTTGTTGATTCTTGAGGTAGATGGGGGTCGTACTCACCAGAGCGATCAACGATATTGCGAAAGGACTAGAAGAGACGCGATAAGAAAGGGAATGTCCCTATTTAACTTGTTTAGTTTTTCAATTCTAGAGGAATTTAAATAACCTGAGCAGAAATCTTAAATATAGCCCTCCAAGTTCCTGATACCTGATCGACATTGAGTAAGCCAATGGAATTAGGGAGCCTGAAGGTGGGATCCTACATAATAATCGATAGTGAACCCTGTAGAATAGTGTCATATGACCACAGCAAACCTGGAAAGCACGGGTCAGCTAAGGCTCGAATCTCAGCGATTGGCGTTTTCGATGGTTCTAAACATAGTATGGTTTCACCGGTCTCTGCTAACATTGAAGTGCCACTTATTGACAAACGCAGTGGGCAGATCATATCAATGTCTGGCCAAACGCTACAAATTATGGACCTCGAGACCTTTGAAGTATTCGAAACTCAGGCTGCTGATGACGAAATGAAAGACAAAATCCGGCAGGGTGGCGAGGTCGAATACTGGAAAGTGCTGGAACGCATTAAAGTAGTACGAGTCAAGAGTTAGGACAGCTATAGTGATATTTCTGTGATGCGCTTCGCCCACTCTTCCGGCCACGTCGAGGGTTGACGAACTGTTATTACTACAAATCATACTTAGACTTAAGAAAATTTGAAACCATTCGAAAACTCTTCCTTTCAGGTAAGATCCAATAATATTGTCTTGGTAATTCTGAGTTCAGAGCAAACCTAAATCGATGACTATTGAACTCGCATACCATACTGGTTAGCAATCAGGTCGAGGCGAATTTGTCGCACGATGTCAAGCTAATCAAGGTGGTTTCTCATATCGCCGCTTCACCCCTGGATCTTGATCCTATGTCTATGGCATCATCAAGATCGTAAACGAATATTTTTCCCTCTCCCTTGAGTCCAGTGCTAGAGTTCTCCAGAATAGTGTTGAGTATATTTTCGACGGCCGAGTCCCGAGTCACGACTATCAATGTAGCATTGAGATTGAATTCAGGGGTGTAGGTAGATGTGCCTCTCCCAGAATGTAATAGAGGGCGTAGGTTCTGACCTCTACCCTTGGACTCATAATATGTGAGGCCTCCCACTCCCATATCTTTCAACGCCAAAAACACAAGTTCTAAACGAGCGTGTGGCATGACTGCCTCTATCTTTTTCATAGGCGGGCTCAATAAAGTAACAATGACCTTTTATTAAAGTATTATGAGAAGTTATTGACAGAATTCTGGAAGTGGCAACCAATTTGAAATCATCCAATATTTGGCCGTATCTAAAACAAGAGGAGAACGTAGACTACAAATTTGCTGTTTAAGAGAAAGAAGTGTGACGAATGCGGCAGTTCCTTCAGAAAAATCGAAGAGTTAATGCAGCACCAACAGGTAGTGCATGGAAAAGATCAATCGTACAGATGTAAATCCTGCGGCCTCGAATATTTTGGTATGGAACAAATGCGGGCTCATATCATGAAATTCCATAGATACCGCAACAAGCGGATCTAACGGTTTCATTATAGATTTGCAAATGAAACAACTGATGGCAAAATCCTACGAATATTCAATTCTAGTATTCTTGTAGAGAAGTAACAAACAATAAAATATTCGATAGACAGAATTCGGTTGATGTCTAAAACCTGCATGAAATGTGGGAAAGATTTTGACGATTCCTCAATTACAGACCCAATGTCTCAGAAGTATCCTTCATGTCCGACTTGTTGGTCTGAATGGAACACTTATTCAGTAATGGTGATTAATGAACTAAGGCTTGATATGTCTCTCCCCGAACACAGAAAAGCCTTACGCAAACATGAAAGGATGTTCTTTGGATTGGAGAAGCCCGAGGAATTGCAAAAGAATCCCGATGCCAAGGAACAAGACAATTCATCGCAACTGTAATGCTGAACGTACTTTTTTAGGTAAAGTACATACTATCCATCTACTTCTATGTTGATTGAGTGCCACTTCAACAAGACAATCGCGGCGAGCCCTTTGGTTTTCTTCCAACGATTGATAAGCTTCAAGAAGATTCGCAGAGTATTCACTTTCGCACAAAGACGGATCCTTTTCATATCTTTTTATATATGGAGAAAATATTGTCGAGATTTCACTACTCTCTGGCGTGGACACTACTCCTAGCCATGTTCGAATTACTTTCTTCAAGGAATCTTTATCTGCTGTGGATAGGCCGCCCAATATCGAGTCAATGAATTCTTCCCTCGTTTTCGAATCCTTGGTACAAAACTCCTGCAGTCTGCTTCTCATCATCGATTTACGTAAGAATTCAGGAAGCTTCGATAAGATTAGGATGATATCCCCTGTATGGTATTGCTTTGAATCCTCGGGCATATTTTTAGTCATTTAGAAATCTCGCCTATTAAATATAAGACGATATTTTGGCATAACGAAGATTGCCATTTGCTTAAAATATCTGAGATCCTATCTATGAAAAGAGATGCCTTGTACAGTAATCGTTGGTGGATTCTTCGGTGATGAAGGGAAAGGGAAAATTGTGGGATATTTAGCTATGAAGGATAAAGCCGATATAGCAGTTCGAGGTGGCGTGGGACCCAATGCTGGGCATACGGTTATGTTCAATGGAAAAGAATACAAGACTAGAATGCTCCCCAGCGCGTTGGTAAGTGATCAAACCAGACTCATGATCGGTCCAGGAGTTCTTGTAAACGTGGACGTCCTCCTTCAAGAAATCAAAAATTTCAGTACAAACGATCGAACATTTGTTGACCCTCAGTGTGGCATAATAGATAGTACTCATATTGACAAGGATACTTCTGATCCAAATCTAACTAGAATAGGAACTACTGGAACCGGAACAGGGCCTGCAAATGCAGACAGAGCATTGCGTAAAGCTCATCTCGCAAGAGATTCAACCGAGCTATCTGAGTATTTGCAGGACATATCTAATACTGTAAACGGCTCCATTGATAATAATCAGACCGTTCTAGTTGAGGGTACCCAAGGTACATTTCTCTCACTTTACCATGGGACTTATCCTTATGTGACCTCAAAGGATGTGACTGCATCTGCCATATGTTCTGATGTTGGAATTGGACCAAAAAAAGTTAGCGAGGTAATGGTAGTGTACAAATCATATGTTACAAGAGTGGGATCCGGTCCCCTTGAGGGGGAACTGAAGCAAGAAGAAACTACTTCAAAAGGATGGACTGAATTTGGTAGTGTCACTGGACGGCTGAGGAGAGCCGCACCGTTTAATTTTGAACTAGCCAAGCGATCGGTCATGTTGAACAGCGCGACACAGGTCGCCTTAACAAAACTAGATATTGTTTTTCCTTCTGACTCCGGCAAAAGGGAGTTCAATAGGCTGTCCAGCCGGGCCAAAAACTTCGTCGAAAAGATAGAGGAAGTAATAGGCCTAAGAGTTGCAATAATAGGAACTGGACAAGAACTTGAGGACGTAATTGATCGTAGACAATAACTCATACTAAATGAAGTCGGACCAAATCTCATTGAGCATCAATAGGGGAGCTCCTAAGGTCATTCAAAATTTTATCTGATCTATTCAAATTGCAATTTTATATCTCCTAAATGTAATCCTAAGCGAGATGTCTGCATCCTCATGCAGGATTTGCAATAAGATTTACTAGGGAGGAGGAGAATATTATTTCCCCTATCGGGGTGTAAAATTTTCTATACTATGCTCACCAAGAGCATGGGTCACTTGATTTCGTCGAGTGATTCTGGCGGGAGTCATTTCCCCAGAATAACTATAGCTGAACTCTGTCTATCCTTTTTGAGTGTCGGAGTAGGGAAGCAGCGGATCTCTTTTCACATGCTTTTAATAGGATCTCTGACGAATCTATTTGAAATTGCGGATAAAATCACCATGGTATGTTGAGCTTTCTGGGTTGAGGGACTTTGGCAGACTTGTTTGTGCTTTGGAACGTATACCTCTTCCATCCTTTGCCCTTTCCTTGAATGGGGCTCCGGCCTTTGCAGTACAGGTTGATTTCGTAAATGGGAGACCTGTCATCTTCTTTGTCAAGAATGAGGTTGGGAGAGTTGGGGAGTATTTAGCATACCGAATTGTAGGTGAAGTAGAAGAGGTAACACTGGTCGATTACGTATCAAATCCCACTTTTGTCTATTCTCCTATCGTAAAGATCGACAAGTCCCCCAAAAGCTTTTCGAGATCAAGTAAGGTCAGTTCAGTGTTTGAGTACGTAGCCATTCGACTAACGGATCTTTCAAGTTTGGCCAAAGTGTGCGCCTACAAGACCATCTATGAGGAACCACCTTTACCTTTGTTGGTATTTGAACAAAAAATCGAAAATCAAACAAAGTGTATCATAGGAGCACCTATGAGTGTAAGTGAGAGCGACACAATTTCCTATTTCTATTATGTCGTTGTGGATGAAAGCCCAACAGCATCTTTTCTAAGATATTCAAGCCAGAAATCAGAAGCTACCTCATTTTACAATAGGATTGACGAACACGGTTATATTTATCTCAAGTTGATACGACTTGCGAAACCACATCCATTAGTGAGATCACTTGAGTTCAGCTGATGGTTTCTCCGCTCGCATTTGGAAATCTTCGCAGAGAAAGCAAAGCAACATTATCTTGGCCCTTGATCCCATCCGAAAAGATGACCTAGACAAATATTTGACTGAGACTATCGCGCTTCTGCAGAGTCGCATATGTGCTATCAAATTCAACTTTCACGTAATCGTTCCTCTGGCTCGAGTTGAAATAACTAAGATAATACAAATGTGCCATTCCTATGGCATTCAAGTCATAGCTGACATCAAGCTTAATGATATTCCATCAACCAATGAACTAACTTTAGAATATCTAATTGAAGAAGGTTTTGACGCAGTAATAGCCAATCCAATTATTGGTAGGTTGGAGATAGTTGAGCTAACAAAAAAAGCACACTCTTTGGGAGGTGGTATTTTGGCATTAGTCTATATGAGCCACCCTGGTGCCTCTCAAACATATGGAATGCAGGTTTATGATGAGACTGAAGGGCCTGGTAAGCGAAAAGTCCCACTTTATAAGATACTGTTAAGGTACGCTAGAGAAGCGAGCGTAGATGGGATAGTTATAGGAGCAACGAAACCCGATATAGTAAAGGACGTTGCCTCATCAAAACCAGCACCGATTTTCTCTCCGGGCATAGGGCCTCAGGGAGGGAGCATTTCGGAAGCCTCGAAGTATGGAGTGGATTATTTCATAGTTGGAAGAAGCATCATCCAGAGTGCGGAGCCATTGAAGACGTTGGAGTTGCTCAATGATAGCTTAAGAAAATGTTAGGACCATGCT
>JAATVS010000574.1 GCA_014523695.1 Nitrososphaerales archaeon TH5895 | reverse complement strand
CATATTTTTTGCCTAGCTCTGATGAATTTATCAGCTAACACAAGGATATCTCTAGCCGATCGATAAGTAAGGGTAGTTAAAGCTGAAAAATATTCAACCCACAGAAAATCCTGATGTTCGTTTGAGAGCTTAATACTGCTAGTTGCTGTTTGGGCAAGATAAAAACTAACCTTCTTGTGTACAAGATTCCCTCCTCGTCTATATTTATAAAATGTTGGTTGTACGAATCCTTCTACGAACCGTATGTCTGTAATCCCTGTCTCTTCAAATATTTCTCTTTTGACAGTATCTGTTTCCGTCTCTCCTCCTTCTATATTCCCCTTCGGGAAATCCCAATGCCCTGAAGTATAGTGTAGCAACAAGAACTTTCTTTCATTGTTTGCAAAGTTTCCAAAAAGAACTGCTCCGGCAGAATACTCCTTGAGCATATTTTTCAGAACATCCTTTCACAGCAATTAGCCATTCCCAGCCAACAGGCATAATTCCGATTAATACGCCACTGAGGTAAACCCGTCATATACAAACGATAACCTTCCTTGGGTAACTCGGAATCGATGTGATGTACAGGCATCTAACTATATGTCACCGGAAGATCCAGATTTTTCAAAGACCATATTTTCTTACTCTATTCTGATAAATCCTTATTGCTCTCATGAAATCAATTTTCCTAAATTGAGGCCAAAAAACATCCATGAACACGATCTCGCTGTATGCACTCTGCCATAGTAGGAAGCCGCTAAGGCGTTTTTCCCCAGATGTCCTCAGAACAAGATCAGGCTCTGGCTGCGGTAAATGAGAGGTATAGAGGCATGATTCGATGGTTTTCTCGTTTATATCTTCAACTCTAATATCGCCAGCAACGGCCATCCCGGCGATACGCTTAATTGCGTCAACAAGTTCCTTTTGACCACCATAAGCCACCGCAATATTCAAGAACATCGAGTCGTATTCACAGGTTGCCTTTTCTAAGTCGTATAGTATCTTTTGCAGCTCGGGAGGCACTAACTTCACGTTCCCTATAGCCTTTATCTTCATCTTTCTTTTATGAATACGCGAGTCGTTGTAAAGCTTTTGTAATTTTACGCAAAGAAGATCGTAGATATTGTTTATTTCTTCATCATTTCTGTTTAGGTTTTCAGTTGAGAGTATATATAGGGTCGTAATTCGAATCCCAATGTCATGGATCCAGTTGAGAAGCTCTTCTGCCTTATCTGCTCCCATAAAATGTCCCTTATCAGCATTTAGGAAATTTAGTCTTGCCCAACGCCTGTTTCCGTCTAGAATAATCGCAACGTGATTTGGTAACGGATCATGTAGAATGTGTGATCGAAGTTTCCTCTCATAATAATGATAGAGCCCACTCAGTTGGAGAAGAGTCTCAGCAATTGCCTTCCCGTTCTCAATAGTCTGCATGGGAACCTATTGAATCTAGCGAAAGCCTCATCTACGATTTTATTGTTTGGGAATACTTGGCTCAGTGTTTTAGAACCTCTCCGCCCTTTCTATTTCTAAAGTACTGGAACAAAAATGTAGCCGCGACGAGCGTAATTGCCAACCCAATTAGGATAGATGATATTAAGCTAAAGGGATTTGCTCTCTCAGTAAGAATCGAAGTGAACTGTAGAACTGGTATATACAGCAAGGCTAGGACCACCAATCTGAGAATATCTGACATTGTCTTTATACTCCCCTTGAACCAATTGCTGAGCAGCGAGCCAACAAATATAGTTGCAATACCTATCCAAAGCAGCGTAATTGTGCCTTGGATAAAGGATCCAACTATCATTCTATTCGTAATTATTGCAGTAGCGCCGGAACTAGGATCAATCAAATTAGAGGGAATATTTGAAAATCCATTGACTATCGCAACCAGTATAATGAGTATTCCTGAAAAAACAGAAAATATTCTAATGAATCCCGACGGTGTGGGCCTACCTAATGATCCGATTGCCTTATCTAAATCAAAGGCTCTCATAATGAAGGCAATCCCAAGTATACTCAGTGCAAGTGCAACTGCTTCCTTAGTAAGCCCGAAAATAGTTGCGATTCCTGTCGCGACCAACAATGCTCCGGGAACGCCTAAAAAGAATTTGGAATACCTTGGATCGTATACTAGCATTTTTACATATCTGCCTAGAACTGCGTATGAATACTCCACACTTCTGCTATGCTTAATTATTATCCGTTGAACTGAAATAATAGGCACTAGCGTTTGCAAAACAGGTACAACGGCTTCGTCGTCTTCTCCGTCTGATACCAACACAACCGCATCCGCTTGATACGAATTAATAATCAGTTGAACCTCCGAATAGATTTTTTCATCAGCCTCTATTCCTCTCTCATATTTTCCAGCTACGAGTGCGACCTCAGCATTGTGCCCTTTTGAAATCAACTCCTCATATGTTTTTACAGCTCCAAAGATTGCATTCGCATCAGGATCTTCGGGGTCTTCGATGGCCAACCGTATTCCTGCATTTATACATGAACTACGTCCAACAATAGGCGTTTCCAATCCACCCTTAGAACCAATATCGTCGTCTCTATCAACACAAAGGACAAGAATCTTATTATGTGAAGCAGGCTTCTTTATAATCTCCTCTGAAGAAGAAAGCAAACTTTTACGATATCCTTTACTCTTACCGATCACATCTGGCATTTAGAGGGCACGTACAGGTTACAAGATGGTTTAACCTCCTAATTAAGCTGATCAATTGGGAATCTAAGATAATTGAATCTAAACACAAAAAATAGAAATCTATAACATTGATCTCTCCCGTATTCAACCAAACTGTTCTTTGCAAAAAAGTAGATCGTTGATTTATTAACGTCTTGGGACTTTTATACCTGAAGTGAATGTGCAGAGATAACCAAACCTTTGCTGCCAGAACGACAAAATATAGCGACTCTTTAATGATTAGCGTCTGCGATGCAGGCCTAGTTGGTAAAACATTGCATCATGGTGAAATAGTTCTTTCTTTATCTGAAGATTATTTTCAGGAAGAAGTAATCGGGGTAAACAAAGCCGCAGATCTTCTGAAAATGTGCTCTATTGCCAATCTTGTAGGTGAGAAGATTGTCGCTCTGGCCATCTCTATGGGGTTAGCAAAAGAGGTAAGTGTGAAACGAATATGCGGTGTCCCGTTCCTAATGATTTTCAAATTCTACCACAGTTAGATTCGTTTTTCGGCTTTTCTGGAAACGGGAGGCTGGTTACTTTAATATAGCTAATTTAACAGATGTGACAGCGACTTAAGAGAATTGAGTGGGGAAGATAACTTGAGAGCATCTAAAGATGGGCCAGAAATCTCCCAGCAGTTCGTTAAGGTCCCCGGCGAAAGGATAGGTGCACTGATCGGGAAGAAGGGTGCCGTTGTGGAGAGAATAAAACAGGAATGTTGGGTAAATGTTGAGATTGAGAGTGAGACTGGAAATGTAGTTGTTGGATACGATACAAGGTCTTTACTTGAAGGAAATCCTTTCAAAGCATTAGAGATAATCTCTGCGATTGCCAGAGGCTTTTCACCAGAGAAGGCATTCAAATTGCTGAACGAGGATATTGTTTTTCAGCTGCTTGATGTGAGGGACTATGTGGGAAACTCACAGAGCTCAATAAGAAGGCTAAAGGGCAGAATCATTGGTGAACGAGGAAAGTCTAGACGCACTATCGAAGAATTGAGCGGGGCTGATGTTTCAGTTTACGGACATACAGTTGGCTTCATTGGAGTTTTTGACGCCATTAAGGTAGCAGTTGAGGCGATAATTCTATTGTCGAAGGGAAGTTCTCATAGGATCGTTTATGCAATGTTGCAAAACTACAGACGAAAACGGAAGCAAGAAAAAATGTACCTGTGGGAAGAACATTTACCTAAGGACGAGGATCAAGCTAAAACTCCATTATTTTGAACGAAAGCGAGCGTATCTGCTCCGTCCTTGTGTATGTCGGATCGTTAAGCATCTACTTTTCTCTATCGATGCTGCGTGCCCAGCGCTTGAAGACGTTATTTGGGATACGGAATTGATCTAGGACCTTTCCTACAATGTGTTTCAAGAGATCTTCCACAGATTCCGGTTTATGGTAGAAGCCGGGCATGGCAGGTAGCAAAACGGCACCAGCCTTATTTAGTCGAAGCATATTGACAAGATGTATTCTGGATAGTGGCGTTTCGCGTGGGACTATTACCAGTTTTCGTGTCTCCTTCAAACAAACGTCTGCAGCTCGTGAAATTAGATTATCGTCATAACCATTCGCTATGCTTGACAATGTTTTCATACTACACGGGATAATCACCATGCCATCTGAGATAAACGACCCGCTGGATATCTCAGCTGCCATATTATGAGGGTCGTAATTTGCAGATGCAAGCGACTTAACGTATTTAGTACTGAAATTTGTTTCAATCCTTATAGTTTTTTCGCCCCATTCACTGATAATCAAATGGCTCTCAATATTCAATTCAAAAAGTGTCTCTAACAATTTTATCCCATAGATAACTCCGGACCCTCCAGTGATCCCTACTATTAGTTTCATATTCTACTTTAGTGAATGGCGATTCCTATTTATTTCTGATGACCGAGTTGAAACGAAAACAAATTAATGAACATACAATCTAGGAGACATCTACGAATGCGCTTAACAGTATTTGGAAGCCTTGCATTGGACACTACTAGAACTCCATTTAGAACGGAAGAGGGAATCATAGGAGGGGCTGCAACTTACGCAGCCCTTGCCTCCAGCATGTTTGTCGAAACGGAAATCCTTGGTGTAATCGGTTCTGATTTTCCAGAAAAATACTTAAGTCTCTTGCGATCAAGGGTTGGAACAGCTGGGTTAGTGATAAAATCTGGCCAAAAAACGTTTAGGTATGATTCTTCCTTTAACTATGATCTTTCGCAAAGGACTTCTAATAAGACAGAACTTAACGTAATAGCAGGATATGAGCCATCGGTACCCGACCAACATAAGGATTCGCCGTATGTCTATTTGGCAAACAACGATCCGATCCAGAATATGAAGATGCTCAAACAATTTACCAATCCAAAGTTGGTAGTGTGTGATACCATAGAATTTTGGATTCAAACCAAACCCGATGCGGTGAAAAAAATGTTCGAAATGGTACACGGCGTGGTTATTAACGATCAGGAAGCAAGAATGCTTTGCGGCATGTCAAATCTCATTAAATGTGCCAAAGAAATACTCTCATGGGGTCCAGAATTTGTTATAGTCAAAAAGGGAGAACACGGTTCGATCTTGGTAAGACCTGACACGATATTTGTTGCTCCCGCCTATCCTCTAGAAGAGATTGTGGATCCTACTGGTGCTGGTGACTCATTTGCTGGAGGGTTCATGGGGCACTTAGCCTCGGTAGACAATACTGACATGAAAGAATTTAAATCCGCAGTGGTTTACGGTAACGTCATGGGGTCATTTGCGGTAGAAGATTTTGGACTAACGAAACTTCTTAACATAGGAAATAAAGACATTATTGATAGGTATCATCTCTTTAGAAAATTAACGCAGCTTTAGATTTTCAAAGGCTTTTTAGGTACATTGCTTCGATACAGGAAGCGTATTCACCAATGACTATCGAACCACTCAATTATGTTACCGCTTGTTTAGGACGTGCATTCTACGAAAGGGATACCAATGAAGTTGCTAAATCACTTCTAGGAAAGGTCTTCATACGGAGGCTGGCATTAAATGGGGGTATTATAAAATTAGCTGGTTACATAATCGAAACGGAAGCTTACGGATACCTGGACGACCCTGCTAGTCATGCATTCAAGGGTCTTAGGAAGAGGAATTCTATGATGTTCGGGGATGTAGGACATTTGTATGTATATTTTATTTATGGTAAGCACTTTTGTGCTAATGTGACTGCAAGAAAGTACGATACTGACGCCGGTGCTGTGCTAATTAGATCTATTTTGCCTTTAGCGGGACAGGACATTATGAGCAAGATGCGAAGCTATTCTAATAACTTAACGATCGGTCCAGGTCGGGTTACAGAAGCAATGTCGATAACTCAGGTACACAATGGCTTGGACATCACTCAAGAGACCTCTGGTATTTCTATACATCGAGGGCTAGATATCGACGATGTTATAACAAGTGCAAGGATTGGGATATCAAGAGCCACCGACAAACCTTGGCGATACACTGCTGCCAGGTTTGCTACCATCTTCAAGATTGGAACCCTTCCAGAGTAAGACTGTGTAATGTTACCTCTGAACGGTATTACAAAATTCTCTGAAAATTTTGTCCAAATTATCAGGATAGACCCGCTACACTTTTTTTCCTGGATTCATTATGTTCTTCTTGTCGAAAATCTTTTTTATCTGAACAAAGAGCCAGTATACATCTGCGCCAAACATCTGTTTAATGTAGCGAGAACGCGCCAACCCGTCCCCATGCTCGGCGCTAATGCTTCCTCTGAGCTCCCTTACTTTTGAAAAAACGTCGTGGGCAAGGTGCTCAATAATCTCTACAGCCATAGTGGATTGAGCATCGATCAGCGGTCTAGTGTGGATATTCCCATTACCAATATGGCCGTACATCACATAATCAAGCTTATATCGATTATAAATCCCTTGAATGAACGGAATGTATTCTTCTAATAGAGACGGATTCACTATGGTATCTTCAATAATTCCTATTGCTTTCTTACTCCCGTCGCTGAATCGGAGTATGTGGTTTAATGAATTTCTTCTCTCATTCCACGCTGCATTGCAGCTAGCTCTATCGGACAAAACCTCTGACGAAATGCAACTTTGTCGGAGGGCAGACCTGCATAGATCAGCCCGTTGTTCTAACGTTGTCAACGACTCCCCGGAGAATTCCACATAGATTGTAGGGAAATCCGTTAAACCTTTCTCATTATGTTGAAGTTGTCCTGAACTAAGGCGTCCGAAACTCAAAAGCTCGACTGCCGAAGGATGGAATGATAGGATTCTTGGGATAGATACAAGTAAGCATGTCAAGTCTTGGAATTCACACACAAGTAGAATCTCAAACTGAGGAATTTCTACCGTTCTTAGTTTAGCCTTAGTAATGATCCCAAGCGTACCCTCTGCTCCTGCAAAAACCCTTTGGGGATAATACGATCTGTTTCGGACCAAAGCATCTAGTCTAAATCCGGACGAATTCTTTGAGGTGTTTGGGTAAGAAGCAGCTATCAAGCCTAACTCTGACAAGATCATTGGCAATAGCGACCCACAGCGATGATCCGGTGGAATTGAGGGACCGACTGTACTCATAGATCCATCACTGTAGACTACGTCTAGTTCTTCAAGGTAATCAATAGTGCTGCCATATCTAAGTGTATGAGCTCCACTTGAATTGTTGGCAATCATTCCCCCTAAAGTGCAAAAATTACTACTCGAAGGATCGGGAGGAAGAAACTTTCCCTTTTTCTTGAGTGCTTTGTCCAATACTGCCTTTACTACTCCTGGTTCGACCAGCACATCTCTTTCCCCTATTTCGATAATCCTGTTAAAATGTCGGCTAATGTCAACTACTATTCCCTGTGTTAATGCTTGTCCAAGTAGACCAGTCCCGCCTCCCCTGGCAGTTAACGGAATGTTTCTTTCATGCGCATATTGGCACATATTAGTTACATCACTCACGTCTTCTGGGACAAAGACCATTGACGGATTAATCTGAAAATGACTAGCATCAACAGAGTTTATGAGTCGAGTCCATTCATCAGTGTGCACCTTACCTCTCAATTTCCGCATAAGGTCGTCGTCAATCATCCGAATAACGTATACTGGACGAACAATATAAGTCGGTATCACTTCGTTTGTTCAAAAATTTAACAATTGTTTCTCGTACCCAAGTTCCTCTGTCGATTAGATGTCAGATAGTTTAATGCATCTGACGAGTGCGAAACCATTTGATACTATTGGATCTGTCGTGTTGACTGAAATCAAGGTACGATTAACATGATAGAATTCCTCTTTAGCTCCTTTCAATGCTACCATGGAGCCATTTGACAAGCAGGTTGGTAAAACATCAACGTCTCTGTCTCGAACTGACTTATCTTGAATGATATCACAAAATGAATGGTTAGCTTACAGAAGGAAATTAATTATTGGACGATGGGTGGAAAAATGTCTATATTTAGAGCTGTGTCATGAATCAATAGTGAATAAGGGAAAGTTATTCTTCATCTATGTTGCCAAAGAGTCAGAATGGAAGGACAGAGAAAGTCAAGATTGGACCTATGTTCTGTCGATGGTCCGCTTTTTCAATTGGTGGATGAAAAGAAATTTCAATATTAGTTTCACGATCGATGCTGATATATTACCTGTAATTCCTGGGCATCTCTTTGATCGAATGTCAATTGGCTACCTAACGCGAGATCATAAGGACCGAGGTTCATCGACATATCATTTCTATTTGGCCTATTTCAAGCCGATCTGGACCGACTGTAGGATTGAAGGATACTCGGCTGAAAACTTTTCCATGGTCTATTGGAAGCGACCAGAACACAACGTTATGGGATATGATAGAGCCAGATTCTTTGCGGAAAATAACTGTGTAAAAATATCTCATCTTCTTGCTCATGAGTGTTTGAGACTCTTGGGAAGACATAGGAAAGAATATTTTTCATTGGTTCATGACCTGTGGGAAAGTCATGTAAAAGGTACGATCCCATTTATATTCCACAATGAAAAATTTGCTCAGGTTTCAGATGATTCACCATATTACTTCAAGGTAATAGACGTTAGGCGACTACGTCACCTCTGATTTGCAATCGGTTTGGAAGAATGAGAGCATAAAGATTGGATCGTATTAGTGGTGTTCTGATTAAATGTGGGGCTCTTTCCTCACTAACAGGAGTCGCAATCTTGATGGCACTGATTACTGTTCTTCTAATCTATCCAGTTTCAAAGAACTGTGAAAATAACTTTAGTGATTGTGAATTCATTTCTCAGTCTCCAGAACCCTTAAGAGGTATTGTTCAACCCATCACCCTCGTTACGTCATTGGCCGGGATCGCTGCTGGCATATTGCTGCTCAGGTTAGGAATGTGGCGAAGATCGGCAAAAATCACCTAAACTCGAGCAATTTCGTTAAAACAATCATAACATGAAAACCGGGGTCGCGTATCCACGTCATAACCCTGACACTATATTGGGTGTTGTCGTGGATACGACAAGAATGAGTCGATATATTCGAAAATCTCAATGTGAGCATGGGGCCGAAGGGATATGTTCTACCTGCACTATCACGTGTCAGTAATTGAACCCTTGATCCACGGGTTTCTGCCCAATTACTTTGGTTGGGATGTAAGATCTGGAGCCCGTTGCGATCCCTGGCTTCGCTACGACCCCGCCCAGCAACGGCTGTAATTATTGAAGCGTAATATCTGCGTATCTGTATTACCTGAATTATTTCGGTTAGATTAAGCATCAAGGAAAGAGATAAATAATTTCAGAACATATCAACGATATTGAACGGAGAGACGCAGCTGCGAGCAAGACGCACTCGAATAAAGATTTTGAGAGCGATAGCAGACAAGAGAGGCGCTGCAAGGTTCTCCGACATTAGGAATTCTACCGGGCTTTCGACTGGTTCTATATACTATCACCTTGAACGTATGGCTGATTATGTAGGAAAAAATTCGAAGGAATATACCCTTACTGAGCAAGGATTTCGGTTTCTCCAAGAGATCGATCATAGCTATGTTGATACCCGACCAGAGCGGATATCTGTACCTCAAAAGGTAACGGAGGAACAGATGCCATCCAGAGTAAGTATAAGGCGACAGTCATTGAAGGAGTATATATGGATAATTCCCTACGCAGCTATCGTTGTCGTAATTGTATCTGTATTGCAGGTTAATTCGGCTTTAGGCCTCCCTGGATTAGATCTAGACAAGATGATCGCAAATGCAAGTCTAATCTCATCGTTATCAATTACAGGCATTCTCACAGCAGCATTCTTGATTATGTTTAGGCGACAGATAATCCCTAGTGGGATCAAAGGGATTTTCTTGTCATCTGTTACTGTAATCTCAGTAGTCGCCGCGAATTTAGTGGTATTCTCTGGGCTGTATTCACAGATAGGTGTGATCTCTAGTGTTTCTTATGCCACTGAATTAATCGCAAATGCAAGTCTAATCTCATCGTTATCAATTACAGGCATTCTCACAGCAGCATTCTTGATTATGTTCAGGCGACAGATAATTCCTGGGGGAGTGAAGGGGCTGACATTT
>JAATVS010000573.1 GCA_014523695.1 Nitrososphaerales archaeon TH5895 | reverse complement strand
CGATAATCCAATTGAAATAACATATGAGGAATTAAAAGCGATGCCTTCAGTGGAACAATTCTCAACCCTGGGATGCGTAAGCAATAAGGTAGGAGGGGACCTAATTAGCAATGCGATATGGAAAGGGGTACCGCTAAGGAAACTTCTCGAGCAGGCAAAAATAAAGCAAGGAGCAGAATATATTGTTTTTAGATGCTTCGATGGATACGACGTAGGAATTCCTTTAGAGAAAGGACTTGAAGATGGTACAATCCTGGCATATGATATGAATAGAGAGACTCTCACTCCTGCACACGGTTTTCCCGTCCGAGCTATTGTCCCTAACATATATGGAATGATGAACGCTAAATGGATAGCGGAGATTGAGATTGTTGACTACGTATATGAAGGATTCTGGCAGCGCAAAGGTTGGAGTAATACAGCAAGAATTAACACTTTATCATCCGTAGTGATACCAGGAAGTGCACCAATAAGGACCAGGTTCAGAGGTTTTTTGCCTGCCGGTTCCAATTTTGCTGGTTCAAGTAACAGTACGTCTTCTTCTTCCTCCTCCTCTTCTTCTTCCGGAAGAACTACGACTGTAGGAGGGATAGCATTCGCGGGAACAAGAGGGATATCCAAAGTGCAAGTAAGTCTTGATAATGGGCTTACTTGGAAAGATGCATCTATCAAGGAACCGCTATCGCCTTATTCATGGGTTATGTGGGCAGCTGAATTGAATATACCAACTGAACAGAAAAAAGAATACAAACTAACTGTAAGGGCTACTGATAAGACCGGAAATGTCCAGACATCTGCGATGAGAGAACCATTTCCAGACGGCTCAACAGGTTATCAAATGATCAATATTCAAGCTTAGAATATTGGAGGACAAGTTACCTTATCAATGATTTAGGATATTTTGGGGTAGGATGTTGTTGTTATTGTTCTCCACTACTTTCGATACCAACCCGACAGAAAATAAGCAATGGTGGGATAGCAGATATGAACTGTGCCTAATCACCCTGTTGGATGGTTCTACCTATCATAGTATGTGGGCATCTAGATCTGTCCGACTAGTACCTACTGACTAGTTGATATAGGTGCGGAAACAAACAATTCGTCCATTCTATTGTAAACCTGTAGAAATTGCATGCCCTTGGGTGTAGTTTTGAATGCTCTTTCCCCTTCAGTATACTCCACTAGATCATTTTCAAGCAGATGAACAAGATATTCCTTGAGTATGCTATAAGAAAGATATGTCTTGTATTGGATTTCAGTCACTCTCGCTTTGTTGCCATTCGTGACTTGGAGGATGGATGACATTATCTCTGATCTAGATCTGTGTCTTAGTTGTTTAGGCATCTTATTCTAGTTTGATATAGTGAACATATATACTTATTTTAAACTCATGTAAATTATAGCTAAATGTTCTATAACAAGAGTATTTAATTTTCTGATTAGCAGGCTGAAGAGACTAGGTGTCAATAAGGTGGCGTAGGATCAGGCTTCAACCCAACCGAATATGAATGGATTATTTTTATTGCACGAAAGAGAGAGGGATTACTCAATATCTTTGGATATTACGAAAAATTCGAATCCAAAGACTTGGGACTTCAGCAGTAACAATCACCACACTCTCATCTCCAGGATTTGCTTCGAATATTTATCATAGCCACAGGCAATAACCATGTATAAACAAAGGTTGTTAGCAGAGTAAAAGCGGGTCTATATAACCAAAGTTTACTATCAGGATTTCTGATTTTATAATCTACCCCGTAAATCATGGACGTGAACAATATTCCTGCAAACCACAGAATGGTAGAGCTTAACTCACCTACGAATGGCAACATAAAGACTGCATGAAATACCACATAAGGACGTATGAACTTCATCACCGTCATAATGTAGTAGATCATTGCAATGTAAGCCGGTCTCCTCCAGTAGCTTCCTCCAGTGGTTGACAGACTTCGGATAAAGCTCTTTTTCCATCTTATCTGCTGCTTAACCAGTGCTTCCATCGTGTTTGGAACACCCACGTGCACCTTGATACTATAGCTGTACTTGACGTTCCAGAACCCTGGATCAGAGGGAGACTTGGTGTCGTCCTCATAAGTTGAGTACGATGAGGAACCAAGGGAGTAAGCCGAATTGGCATAATCATGATAGGACCCACTAGGGTATACTAATGGCTGTCCGCCTCTGTACTCATTACGCACGAGTCCTGCGCTGTTAACAGAACTAGTCCCACTAGATTCCATTACGCTTATAGTAGACTGGAGTTTTCTTCGCGGAGTACTGAGAACATGAGCTGTCATTCTCCGATCAGTGCAGAATTTGAAATCCATACCAAGGAACTGGTCGTGTGCCCATTCATGAATGAAGTCCTGAACGCATTCGCGCTTATAAAAGCTCAGAGCTCCAGAGCAACAGGTAACGGAATCAAATGTGCTTTCCGCACCTTTAAAACCTCTGCAGGCTGCGTCAGCGTACACTGCTTGCATCTTTTCATAAACATTACCTCTAGATGCATTTCGGACAGTAACGTGCCCCGTTAGCGCTCCAAGTCTTTTATCGGCCATAAAGATCCTGGCTGCAATCTCCAAAGCATCAAGATCCATGTCACAATCACTATCCATAAATGCATAAATTTCACCCTTTGCAATCTGACTTGCAGCTTCAACTGCTCGTTTCTTGCCTACACTTTTGGAAATATGAAGTATGTAAAAATTCTTCAGCTGTGAGTTTTCTCTCTTGATGGAATCAAGGATTTTTGGTGTCTCATCAGTACTTCCATCATTTACAATTATGACCTCTCTGTTTTTATAGGTCTGATTTATACATGATTCAACACAGTTTCTAATATTTTCTTCCTCGTTCTTCACAGGTACAACTATCGAAAAGAAAGGAGAATATTCCGAAATTGTTCGGTTGTCTTTTAAGGCTGGAGGTAGATCAAAATTCGGGTCGCGGTATCTAAAGTATGAAAAGACCAGAATATTCAACAGTATAAAGCTTGAAAAGAAAGTATAAAGTCCCAGAACAAAGTCCATTACGAAGAGCAGAAGGTATACCTTGAGCACGAGAACCACCGATACAGCCGCAATGAGAAGGCACCTTACAAAGAATCCTTTTCGATTTATCTCCTTGGATACTTTCAAGTACTCTAAGATGTTGATGTTGTATCGCCTTCCTGTCCTCACCCTATATTCTATACTTCCTGTTTAAAAAACGCATGTCTGTCTTTTAACTTACAATCTTCTAGAGTTTTTGCATGTATGATTTTTATACGATAGTCTTAGATCTAATTCAGAGTACCGCATTCTTCAATAAGTTTAATTCAAAGAATATTGCTTTGTTATTGAGTCGAGCACGAAAGTACAAAATACTAGTAAGCTTTTTATGATTCTGCTAATTGCAGCTTGGGTGGTCAGCGCAATTGTAGCTCTGTATTATTTTCGTATTGATTTCTTACAATAGAACTCTGCTAGTTGTGTCCCTATTCATCTCGACGGACGAATTTGAAATCACTTCAGTTTATGTCACGTCCATATCTTAACTTTTCAAATACTGGTTTACTTTGGCGATGGATGCATCACTGCATCCACAGTTTGTGGCTTATTTCAATCGAATTTTGTTGCGATCGCCCAAGGTATTGGGAGGGGCATGATACAGGCAATGTGTGATTTTTTTAATTATTTCATATACTAAATATTTGTGAAAAATTAGCAATTATTTGAATCTGTTGTAATAAGTCTTGTATCTGCAATATATTACAGAAGCAACCACAGAATTAGAAGTGAAATCAATAGATTCTTGAAAGTCTGCAAGTGGCCCTGAGTGGTTGTACATACCATTTAATACCAATCTATATATATGAGGAGGCCAAATAGATGGTATCAGAATGTCATCAGAAAGTAAAAAATCAAAGGATAGTACAACAGCAACAAGCACAAATGCAACGATCAATGTATCTCAGATAGTTGACGCTGCAAATGAAAACGTCACAAAATTGGTAAACGAATCTTCAAAGGTTCAACCACAGTATGCGCAAGCAATTTCCAATTTGCAGCAGGAGTATATAGACGCACTTAGAAATGCGATCCAGAGAGCATTTTCAGTTCAAAGGCAATTAGTAGCTAGCAATAACAATTTCAACAACTTTATCGTCCCAGAGGCAGCTGCACCGTATCTTCAAGGGTTGGCAAAACAATCAGATGACCTTACCAATAACTTCATCAGGGTAGCAGATATCAATAACCAGCTAACAATTAATGCTTTAAATGTACTAAGAGAGAATGTGAAAAACTTCAGCAGAACAGTCGAAGCAGCTGCCGAATACAACTCTAACCTTGCAAAATCTTGGGCATCTTCGTACCCATCATCATTTCAGCTGCAACAGTTTACTGCAAGTAAATAGCAGTCCAAAATCTACAAACATTCTTCTTCTTTTTTTCATTTTTTTCAAGCTTAAGTTGGTCATTTCCAAAGGCTGTATTGTCGATGCGGGGGTCCCCCTTCAGGAACCCAAATCTCTAACCTGTTTGAATCGATTTCATCGCCATCTAATGTTAGCGAAATGTTTGACTTAATCTTTTGCCTTGATGAATCTTGTTGTGTCAGATCCGTTATTTGCACAACATACAATAACTGAAACATATTTCTAATATTTGGCTAATATTTGGCTTGGAGCTGCTGCAACTTGAAAAATGAATTCATTAGATATCATCGTTAGACCCTTCGTTCTCAGATTCCGTAGTCCCATTACATTTAGATTCATTTACTCATTAACAGCGAACCTACTTTTCCGTTACTTGTGCAACCGGACTCCCAAATCCAGGTATTCTTCTTCTAGTCTACATGCTGCATGATCGGCTGCAACT
>JAATVS010000003.1 GCA_014523695.1 Nitrososphaerales archaeon TH5895 | reverse complement strand
CAACAATACACCGATTTCAATCGGTTTCAATCGAGAAATAGCTTATGTCGGAACAGTCGATTTCGCCTCCACAGTTGAAGCATTTCAAATGACAGGGCTGTATATCCTTCATATCATGTCCACATCGTATACATTTTAGCATAACAAATGCTACTAATCATGAGCATGATAGTGTATTTATTCATATTTATTGTCCGGTTGTTACACAGTTTCATATCTTTTCCTTTTTTCCATGGCAACACCGTCTTATCGTCCACCTATTCACCGCATTAAGAAGTCTTATATTCATGAAGTGAAAAGAATATTTGATACGTAAATGTCTGCACCTGTTCCTCTTCCGATGTCGAGGCCGCTGCTTATTTATGATGATAAGTGCTCAGCGTGCAAAAGATTTGCATTCTGGGCAAGGGTGCTGTCGGGAGGGTGGATATATCTAGCAGGACATTATTATTCTCCTGAAGCAATGAATGTAAAGAAATTAGTCTTTCCAGATGATTACGACTCCACTCAAATGTTCTGGCTAATTAATAATCAAGGAGCATTTGGTGCTAGATCTGGCTTAATACAAGTCTTTAAGGAAATAGTAAGAGGTATTATTAAAACTAAAGTAGTGAATGGTGTTTCTAATGGTTACCAAGAATACAACTCCGCCAATGAAGATGCTTCTTCAGTACGGAATAATTCATGCGACCACCTGTGTTCCACCGGATCAAGTTGTATTTCTAGTAAAGATACATGGAAACGCCTATTTAATATGTTAAGGAATAGCAAGACATTTCATCATTATCGTGCTAATTGACAATTGAATTATCTTCTTTATCGATTGAGCTTAATCCGGTGCTTGAATACTGTTTTTTCGTGTCGTGTCGACAATACATATATATAAGAAAACATTCAGACAGGCAGGTTCGACATGATAGTCAGATGTCCTCTAACTACGAGGTAAGAACCTCATATGGATGTTTAGGATTTTAGTAACAAATGTGGTGTCTCCGTAATAGGGTTTTAAAGTTTTACTTGTGAATTGTAATAGTACTGAATAGGTAGAATTGAAATAGTACTTGATATGCTTAGTACAGTGGCCACATTCTCGCGGTAGACTGAGGAAGTTTAATGCTGCGCTTGCAATAGAACCTTGGATTTTGAGGATTGGGGCTAGAGACAATATACTAAAGTTAAAGTATGACTAAACTGCTTTTGAGTCTAAGTGTAAACCATTGCAAAAGTCACAACCGAGGGGGAAAGCTATCAATTCCCCATAACGTCTCGAATTAGAATGGATGGGAACCTTTGCATTTAATTAAGAATTGACAATTGTGAATGACATCAGTACCCGATCAAGCAAACGAGTTCAAAAAAACGCAGATAGCATGATTTTTATTATATAGCAGATACTTACAGTGGCTTAATATTTCATTCCCATAACAATCATTTTATATTCAATCTTTTCTTTACCCCCTTATATGAAATCGGCAAGTATTACTAAGCCAAAATCTCCTTTAGAAATTGTATCTAAAGAAAATCCAAAACCTATAGGCTCCCAGGTTCTTGTCAGGGTAGAAGCATGTGGTGTTTGTCATAGTGATATTCATCTCTGGGAAGGAGGTTATGAAGGTCCAGATGGAGAATTCCTCAAGGCAACTGATCGAGGAGTGCGATATCCGCTAATCCCCGGACATGAAATTGCAGGGGTAGTGGAAGAGGTTGGAGAGGAAGTATCATCACTCAATATATTCAAAAAAAATAACAAGGTTCTTGTTTATCCATGGATAGGCGAAGGAATGTGTCCAGCATGTAGAGAAGGGGATGAGAACCTATGTGACAAACCTCGATCTTTGGGCATATACAATGATGGCGGATACTCTGACTATGTCTTAGTGCCAAACTATAGATACCTTTTAGATATAACCAATGATATTGAGACCGGTTCGTTTGACGCAAGTACAGCGTGTACGCTTACATGTTCTTCATTGACTGCTTATGGCGCAATAAACAATGCAAATCTGAAACCTTACGATAATGCAGTTATTATCGGTGCAGGAGGATTAGGTTTAATGGCTATTCAACTCGCAAAGGCGATTACAGGTTCAACAGTAATTGCTATGGATTTGGATGACAACAAGTTAAAAGCTGCAAAACAGAATGGTGCGGATTTTATCGTTAATTCTAAGAAAGAAAACGCAGTAGCTGCTGTGATGGAAGCAACGCAAAGATTGGGCGCGGACGCAGTCATCGATTTTGTGAACTCTTCGAAAAGCACAGAGGTAGACATGCAACTTTTGAGAAAACGTGCTCGATTAGTCTTAGTTGGATTGTACGGTGGCGCTATAAAATTAAATTTGCTAAGTATGCCTACAAGAGCCTATAAGTTGATTGGGTCCTATACGGGAAACATCGCTCAGCTTGCAGAACTGGTATCGTTGACCAGACGAGGTGTAATAAAGCCCCTTGTATCAGACAAATTCAACCTTAATCAAGCTACAGAAGCTCTATCTAAGCTGAAAGAGGGAAAAATCGTTGGCCGTGGAGTAATAAAACCATAATCCCATAAACATACTTCATTATATGACAACTAAAAAAGGCATTATCTTTGATATGGACGGCGTTCTTATTGACTCGATGCCATTTCATGCTGAAGCTATGAGCAGAGCAATAAAAGAACGAACCAACCACGAGATAAACAAGAAGAACATATATTTACTTGAAGGAATGCCTGGCTCAGATTTAATAAAAGAAGTTTTCAGAAGAGAGAATATTGATGACAAAGGTGAGGTGGATGGTGAAATAGCAAAACAGATTGGGTCAAGAAAGGAACAAATTTTTAAACAAATTCAGAATGCTAAAGGTATAGATGGAGTAAGAGAATTGCTCGAAGATTTAACAACAAGCTGCGGAAACTCCTGTATTAAAGCTGTTGTTAGCGGTTCTGCTAGAAAAGAGGTCGAAGCTATTTTAGATAAAAATATTGGAGCCAAGAATTTTGACTTCATAATCACGGGGGACGATCTGGAAAAAGGGAAACCCAATCCCGCACCTTTTGAAATTGTATTAAATAAAATGAACCTACCCTCTTCAGAGGTGATTGTAGTGGAGAATTCTCCATTAGGAGTCGAAGCAGCCAAAAGAGCCGGATTGCAATACATCATTACCTTGAACGATACACCTCTCGACCTGCATAATGACTTTAAGGAAGTAAAATCTTCGAATCTGGAAAAATCTACTTTTAGGGATACGAAGACAGCTGGCAACTTCTTGAAGAACTGGTGCTGCGGCGGTATCGTTAATTAGATAGTCAGTACATAGTACATAACGAACTCTTTTCTTGTGCCAGCTACTTTCGATTATTGTCAGCTCTCAAAATTCAAAACGGGACTTACTCTGAGCTCGCCACAGGTTTATTTCTTGACTTAAGAAACATTTTGTCTGTCTTCTGACAGCATTTTTACTTCTTCTGGTGTTGGAGGAGACTCTCGTTCGAACTTCGCACTGACTAATCCAGCAGGTACTGCTACATAAAGAGCACTGCCATCGTAATTGTTTATGTGCGCTTTCGGTATATAGTAGCGACGTATTTTACCTACACCTTCTCTTACAACTATGTATTCATTTGCGACCGTTTCTATATCTCCAATATCCACTTCGTCAGATGTTTTTACTCTTTTAAAGATGACTTCTTCCCATGGAATATTCAGGGTTTGTCCAGTTTTCTTGCTTTCCAACTGTACACCAGGTTCTTTCGCCATAAACGGAATTCCGTTTACAAAGACCTGTGGGTGTTTTTCATCTTGAGCTTGCTTCCTCTGGAGATACTCTTGTGTGTCCAACTCTGACTCTAGTGGTGGACCATTACGTTGATATTTCTCTTTTATATTTTCTTTGGTAAGAGAAGTGACTACATGCTCTTCATTGTCATAACCTTCGACATAATATTTTGGAATATAGTAACGGTCCTTTCGAAGCAAACCTTCTTCAACTTCAATGAATGAAGAGAATACACTTTTAATTTCGCCTATTTCGTGCTCATCTATGGATTTTACCTTTTTGCCAATAACATCCTCCCAAGGCATCACAAGTTTGTCTTTCTGGATCATACTACCAGCTTGACCTTTGTTAACGGGAGAAAATGACGGGACCTGATTTTCGAATTCAGGGAAATCTCTAATCGTGGCACTTCGTTTCTCGTCGTAACCCTGGGGCAAAAAGTCCTTCAAATCAGTCGGAGCATTATCCCTCTCAAATTTGGTCTTGACCTCATTTTTTGTCAAAGAAATCCAGACGTGTTCACCGTCGTAACCCTGTACATAATACTTAGGTATAAAATAATACTTCTTCGAAACCAATCCTTCTTTTGTCTGCACAAAGTCCTTGGTGATAGTATGTACTTTACCAAGATCCTGATCATCACTCGATTTTACTTTCTTATCGATAACCGTATCCCAAGAAATAACATCAATTCCCAATTCTGTTTGCTATTGTGCTTTTATACAACAAAAGATATATCGCTTTGCATAAACTGTGTATAAAACGATTTGTTAAATGAATACCTTTTTGTTCTATTATGCACTATATAGTCTAAATATGTCTTCAAGCACTAGCAGTGGAGGGGGGCCGACCGTACTATGGGATGTCCTCAAAGGAAAAAAAGTAAAAACGAATGACGGAAAGGAATTAGGCGAGATCAAAGAGTTTTCACAGAACTACGTGAGAGTAGAAAAGGGGACATTAAGAAAGGACAGCATCTGGATCCCAAAATATGTAGGAGATGCATTTGACGGTCGCATACTGTGGCTCCTAATAAGCGAACAAGAGGTTCTTGACCGATTCAAATATGGAGAAAAAGAAGGAGAGGTTAACGAAGCCCCGTCAACTGAACAATACGCGAAAGACTTTGAAACATTTAGAGGCTCTCCTGCGGGAAAAGATCGAAAAAATAAGTCAGATCTCGATGATAGCATTCGTATGGTCGAGAATTATGAAAACATCAGAGACTATAAATGATCTCTCATATTGATGAAACAGAACTTACTAAGGGGTTGGAATTATTCGCCACAATTTTTTAGAGAACACTAACTATAAAGGAAAGATCGTGGAAGCATATTTTTGCTCTAGGACGAGATCTTTATTTTCGACAAATATGAATTAGTAACGATTAGTCATAAGCTCCGAGGCTATACAAATTGTTAGATGGTAGAATACTACTTCAAGCCGTTATGAAAAACCGATGGAGTTTTGGGCACAATGGAACTCAATTAGCATGGATCAATTAACAAAATAAATAAGTGTTATAATACTAATTATCCAAATGTGTTTTTCATCGTATCATGTCCCTTCGCGAAAGAAATGTAAGATTAGTTAAAAAAAAATTGTTAAGGATGATCATTCGAAAAGAAAAGATTATAGAGTAGCAAGATTAGTTATGTAATTGATCGTAACATGGTCTCAAGTAAAGTGAAATATAGTACGATAGGCGTCGCTCTGGTGTTGTCAGGCCTCCTTTCGGTTATGTTCGTGTCAGATCCTTTGTTCGCACAGGGATCGAATCAGAGTGGTGGAAACCGGACTGCTGGAAACCAGACTGCTGGAAACCAGACAGGTGAAGCTATGCAGACTGCTGGAAACCAGACAGGTGAAGCATTACAGACTGCTGGAAATAAAACTGGCGAGGGTTTACAGGCAGTGGGAAATAAAACAGGAGAAGCCCTTAAAGGAGTACAAGAGTTCTTTAATCAAGGTGGAGAAAATCAGGGCCAATAATCTCTCAATACGCTAGCGAAACAATCTTTTTTTATTTTCCTCCGTTAAAACTATTGATTCCCACTTCATTCTGATGGAGGATCGGTACTAGCTTAATTTATGAATTTATGGAATAGCCAGACGTCAAGATGACTGATAAAAAAGAGTTTGTATCAAACCTAATATGTATGCAGGGTGAATAAGCCCTTGAAGTAAGGCCATTCAGAGAAATGACAAGAGTATTTATTCTTGAAATGATAATGGCTGTCTTATACTGGACGGGATACAATCCATGAAGGTAACAAAAATTTGTTAGCTAAACGTGGTGTAAAGAAGCGATATATGTCTACGGGCATGGAGAGAAAGCGTTTCGGAGAAATCACGTATGGCAACAACATAATCTTCACTATCGACGGCGAGGAAACGTTCGAACTTATTTATGATGCCATCTCACAAGCTAAGAATTTTATTCACATAGCCGGCTATGACCTTGATCCTTCTCTGAATTTTGTTCGAAAAGGCGGCATTAACACCGATAAAGTGGGTAGGGGTAAATTTGGTACAGGTATTATCGACAGAAATTCCCGCCTTTCCAATTCGAAATCCTCCAGGCGTATCAAGAGGGAGGATGTCGTTGACTCGGAAATTCCACAGCAAGACCAGAGTAATACTTCATCACTTCCTAGCTCTGCAGAAAGTGGTCAAGATGCATTATTTGCTATATCTGATTCGAGTAGAGTATGGCAACATCCTATACACAGGAAATCGTATAAACGATTCCAAGAGCTGATTATTGAGAAGGCTAGGAAGGGGGCGATAGTCAGAATTATTGTCTGGCAGCCACGGCTGCCGCTGCGCATCTTGCCAGGGGCTGATGAAAGAGGACTTGATGGGAGAGCCGATGAGGTCGAGGTATTGAATAAATTAGCGATAAGATACGGAATAGAACGAAATCTGATTGTTAAGATAGATAATACTTCACCCACTCTGTCTTCTGCCCACCATGAAAAAATAATTGTAGTAGATAATAAGATAGGGTTCTGCGGAGGATTTGATTTATCCAGAGGGAAATGGGATACTCGTAAACACTATTATAATGATCCGCATAGAGACCAGGATTCCGAGCCGTGGCATGACTTACATGCTATGATAAAAGGTCCAGTTGTGTGGGATTTGGCTTATCATTTCAATCAGCGGTGGGCGTACCACGAAGTCAAAGATGAAAAAAAGATCCGAGCCATGAATCTTAAACCGGCTAAATTTATGTCTGAAAAAGGAGATACTAAAATAGTTGCATTACGGACATGGGAAGGAAATGATAAGGATGGAGGCATTTTGGCTTGGTATACGAATACTATCCGAAAAGCAAAGGCGATAATTTATATTGAAAACCAGTTTCCATTTCAGAATGAGTTCATTACAAGGATTCTTTGCAAGAGACTGGAAGAACAGAAAGGCCTAAGAGTTATCATACTTGGTCCCATGGAACCGAATCTACCAGGTTTAGTAGGCAGCATATTATCAAAGACTAGTGTAAATGATGTTAACAAACACTTGAAACGGATAAGGGATGCAGGAGACTCAGGAAAAAGAGTCGGAACTTATTCCTTAATCAGTCAAGATAAAAAAACCAAAAAACTGCGTCAAGTATACGTGCATTCAAAGCTTTTGATAGTGGATGACAAATGGATTACGATTGGATCAGCAAATACGGATAAGAATGGATTCAAAGATTCAACTGAGGTTAATATTGGAATCACTTCTGGTCAATTGTCTAAGGAGCTGAGGACACGACTTTGGTGCGAACATTTAGGATTACTTGAAAAGACGAAATATTCGACCAATAAACATCAAGTGAACCGCCTCCAAAAAATGGGGCCACAACGACGAGAATTGGAGTCTTCATCGTATGGTAACTACACAAATATTGAGGACTTTGATAGCGGATTCAACATCTGGAAGAAGATAGCGGATCATAACGGCTCAAGCGTTTCAAATAAGGGTAACATTATGGGCCATATCTATTACTATAACTTCGAGGAAATGAACCTCCCGCCACCCTATCCTGGGGCAAAAGGAGGAAGCAAATTTTCTCTATTTTGAATAATTGTGGTCATGATTGTATCTAGCATATAGTTTATTGATCACAAGGACCATACGTTCAATATTGTTCTTAATTTAAATAGTAAATAGGATTGTGCAATAAAAAGAAGGACGTAATCCCTATCATTGTCCAAATGGAGCTTTTAGTTGGACACCAGCTATGGCATCAGCTGAGTTGGGATCCACATCGTCCTGTGGTTCTTCTGTTATGAAGAATATAGTGTATGTAAATGGATTGACCATATGTTGACTTACATCTATTGTTCCATTTTCCAAGAGCTGTCCCAGGCTAAGTTTGTATTCAGATCCACCGGCATCACCTAGCCATGCTTCATAAACATTCCCCTCGGCAGGAGATGCGCTGACTAATCCCTTTATCTTCGTTTGATGTCCATCTGAAGATATTGCGATATCCCCGGTTTTCTCTCCGCCATATGGATTGCCACCAGCTGGCTTGGTAAGTTCTCCGGTCACGTTTGATGTCTGCAATTGAGCACTATCCCCAGAGCCATTCTGAGCAAACACGTTTTGCTCCATTTGGCTTCCCATTTCATATGTTAAAGATGTCATTACCGCTACTGCTAAAGTCAGTACGGCTACATAAGGCATTTTTCTTGATTCAAACAGGTTGTTCATTATTTGCATCTTAATCTTAGTAGACAAAATATAATAGCATTATTAATAGCTTTTTCAGTGCGTGCATCAAGCTGCAAAATACAATGGAGCTCTCAATCCCTTAACTTTACAAGCTATAAATAGAATGTTGAGTAAAACTCAATGAAGATCAAAATGGGCGAATATGAAGTAAAGAAAGAAACAACCTACGAAGTGGATACTCATGATGATACAAAGGATGATGTTAAAGATGACGTCAAAGAAGCTGGACATGAGGTAAAAGAAGGTGCAAAGGATGCCAAAGACAAATTGAAAGCAGGAACAAAAGCTGTATTTAACAAAGTGAAGGATCCTGATAGAGATTTAGGAACAGAATACGATAAAGAGAAAGTAAAGGAAAAAATTGACTAAGTTCGAATAACAATGGATAGGCATAACAATAGTTCACCATGTTAAATTTCCTTTTCTTTTAATGATCAGTTTTGTTCTCCCATAACTGGTAATGCCTCATTTCTAAATAAATGGTATGGCGAGTAGGTCAGTCTGATCCGACTTGATGACTCAATTATTGGTCGCTAGATTATTCTAATTAAATTCAATTACTAGCCGTGTTTCTTCCATATCACCAATAATGGCTAGTGTAACTATGTCCCTATAATGTCGAGCAGGATTCAAATTATCATTCCATGAAAAACAATTCTAAACCTCGCATTAGGAATTCCTCTTAACTAGTATTAGCATTCAGTCTCTTTTTCCAACGGACGAGCTTCCTGATCGAAAGTTAGAACGATAGTGTTATCCGTAATATCAAACTTCGCCTTTGTTTCAAAAGAATCCTCCAACAAAAGCCTGTAAATCTCCTTGTATAAATAAGAGTACTTTGCCCCCATATTATGTTCAATTATGATCTTTTGAGTATTGTCAATCTCTTCGGCTCTGTAAGGGATATCTGAAATTCTTGACCAGTTTTCCAGAATACTTAGGAAAGAGGACATCGTAAATTCTCCCCGTAACAATAAACCTATGTCAACAAAGTCCT
>JAATVS010000097.1 GCA_014523695.1 Nitrososphaerales archaeon TH5895 | reverse complement strand
TGTGTATAGGCGATAGAATCGATCAATCCTGGCGATAGATGAATTAGCAAGAAAGCCAGCGACAATGACGCTGCAAACAAAAAAATTGTTGACTTACATTTGGTAATGGCCGTACCGTTTTCATTAAAACTCATTTTGTTCGTTTCTCTATTATTTTCATTATTATTGTAATTTTGCATTTTTCTTATCTCCTCATTGAATAAAGGATTTGACTATTGTGTGTTTTGGCAATCTTTGTCTCAACCCAATGTATCCCCTCATTACAAGAAGGGCATATAGAGGTCTGAGTAACGCAAAATACCAACCAATAGAAGTAACCGAATCACCATTACCAACGCTCTTGTAGTTTCAGAGAAAGATGATGACATGTATCGAGGTCCGTATATCAATAGAAGCCTTCAGTAAATTTACAGGTGCACAATGGGTCAACATGTATTGCAGCCACCGATCAGTTAAATTTACATCCTTTCTAGATTCGTAGCACTTTTGTTGAGTGGTATCCCGGAATCACAATGTTTTATGCTCTTACATCACTCCATATTTTGCCTTTACTAATCACCTAAAAAGGGAATTAATATATATTGCGAGGGACATAAAAATGACTGGCTAACACGAGTTAGTAATAGGGATGAGTGAAAAATGGATCTAGACAAAAATAAGGAACTATCTAACAGCGTTGATAGCATGGATAATAACATCAGTAATAATATATTTCCAGAAGCACGAAAAGCAGGAAGGCAAAAACGAGAGATAAGAGAAACTGACAAGACCGCAACAGGGGCAGACAATATGAGGCTAGGGACCGTGCCTGACTCCTTCCAATTGTTCTCCATATTATCCGATAGAGGATCTGTTAATCTCTTAAAAGCGGCATATACTGGCCTTAAGACTAATTCCTCGAATTTTGTTGGAAACTTGAGTAAAAGACAGTTTTATACACGACTAAGGCGACTTTGTGACCTTGGCTTGATAGAAAAGCGAGATGTGGGAGTAACAGGAACAGGGAAGTCAATGTATAGAACGACTTCATTAGGTTCTATAATCTACAATGGACATATTGATACAATGGAACAAGCCTTATCTAATTATTGGGAGCTGAAAGCGATTGACATTTTAAAAACTAACCCAAATTTTCCACCCGCCCAAAAAGATGCAATTATCAATCAGTTGGTTCAATCAAATGATAGTCTCAGCAGAATGTTGAATTCGACATACTTGTCTAGCTTTTTCGTTATAAAAGACTTCAACCGCCTTATTATCGAGGTGATGCGTGTTCTGGATAATGCACAAAAGAATGTTTATTTCGCATCTCGGTATCATGACTCACACGTGTCAACCAAGCTATTTGAAACATTTTCAAAAGGGATTGGACTGCATATCATCGATAGTACTCCTGAACAGATCAGTTTAGAAAAAAGAATTAACGCAATAATTAGAAAAGCACCTAATCGAGATACATTTAGAATGATCGATAAAATGATTCGTGCACCACCAAGCAAATTTGAGCTTCTTAGGCTCTCAGACCTTCCTGCAAGCTTTATTGTAGTTGATGAGCTTCAAGTCGTCTACGAGACTATTAGCCATACGAACCCTCAGCAGTTTACAAGCGCATTAGCATGTTACGATGACGCATACTTAGCTCAACAATTTATCAACTACTTTAGGATCCTATCGGAGAAAGCTCGTGCACCTCAGATAATTCAAGCCGCTGAATCAAAAACCTTGCCATCCAATAGGACTAAACCATCAACGTCAATACGTCCTGGCGATGACACAGTCAAAAAATACTAATCTATTAAGCCTATAGTAAAAGATATCGAACCATCAGTGCTATCTTTTCAACATCACTAAAGAAGGTAACACGGGTATATAGTATTACCTTAAACTATATAGGTTCATATTACAGTAGTCTCTGCTTTTTTGCTAAAGGCTGATTAATGGCAGTGTTTAGCTTTAAGTAGGGATGGAAGCGTTTAGATTAAGTAGGTGTTTTATTCGAGATAACATAGAGTATCCTGATAAGAACTATTCATTCAGAAATTAGAGTTGATTTTTCCAGCCAAAAATATTTCAATTTTTGATATCCTTAATAGGACTCCATATGCAATCATTTTCTTCCGCAAAGCAAGGTATTGTAGATACTGAAGATGGTGGATGACCGGATATCATTACCCCATTGCAAAAACTATAACATTGGAAGAATCAAGTGAGAAAATGGAGATAATCGGGTAGATCATTAAAAAATAGGCTTAAGAATCAAATCATAATGGGTGCTGTAAAACAATATGGTTCTTAGAATATACTAATCGATTTGCTAATATAGAGTTGTTGTAATATGATTAAATGTCAGTTAATTAAGAGTTACGAATCTTATTCATAGTACTCGTGTGGTAATCTGATGCTATTTCCTATTGCAAAGTAGCTCCACAAAATGGACATTCATGAATTCCACGTAATATCTTTTTACGACATTTAGGACATCGTGGCCTCAATATTGACGAAACAATTACAACTCCAACTGCGCCTAACCCAAGACCTACTAGAAAATCCGAATACCTGCGCTTTCCTCGCCCGTCTGCATTAGATTTGTTATTCTTATCCATTATTTTCTTCACATGATCTGCTCGTGAGCGATATTATACTAAATGGCATACTACTTTATCAGAGTTCTTGGTTATATCTTTTGTACCTTTTCTAACTAGATCATACTTGTCCTGAACAGAACTCTAAATTCTCTTGATTCTGTACCTTATAGTATTATGAATTATTCTTACCGCATTCCTAGTCCCTTTCGATTTAACTAGTATGGCCTTGCCTAGAAGCTTATTAGAAAGTTCTTTGTCAGAGGTCAATAGAAACACAGGGATAGCCCTGTATGTATCTACAATCTGTAGTATTTCGTTATCAGAACTGCCTGTAGGTACAATATCTACATAGCATTTTAATGGGTGTTGCATCATTTGCAATTTGTGTATTAACATTATCATATTTGATTTTCCTAGACCACGTCTAGTTGATTCATCAATGATTACTGCAGCGTCAAAGCAATTATGAGGACTTTTACTGTCCAATAAGAGTGAGAGTTCCTTATATGAATCCCAACTCCTCTCCCCGTTTGTCCGATTCTTATGGTCTTGATTAGGCGATTGTAGCGATTGTCTTTGTGAACTAATTTTCAACGTACTTGGACTATCCTCTTTGTAGTGAATGCATGACAGAAAACTTCTACAATAATAGCAAAACCCACAATGTTCACAGATAGGGTATGCAAGTGTCGGAATATATTCAGAGAAACAATTAAGACACTTCATTTGAATGATCGAATGATCCTATTAAGGAAAGTTTCATTACTACTATATCTTTATTTGGCTTGTGGAATAAATGATAAAAAACCGAAAAGCAAAAATCTCTATGGTTCTCATCACGATTAAAAATTATGCCTGTGTCTGATAAACCCTTTAATTTGAAATCAAATCATACTATGAGAATAGTTTGAACGAAGGTTCAGTAATTGTAGAACAAATAGAACTATGGAATGGCAAAGTTATGCGGCTAGTTAAAGGAGATATCACCTCAAGAGCTGTTGATGTGGTGGTAAATGCTTCAAACTCAAATCTTAAACATGGAGGAGGAGTCGCAGCTGCTATCGTAAGGAAAGGAGGACAGGTAATACAAAAAGAGAGTGATAAAATTGGGTTTGTTCCAGTCGGTTCTGTGGCAATAACGACTTGTGGTAGATTGCCATGTAAAGCAGTCATTCATGCAGTAGGACCAAGAATGGGTGAAGGGAATGAAGACATGAAGCTAAGAAGCGCAATTCGAGCAAGTCTTTTATTAGCTTCAGAAAGAAAGTTTCGAGACATTTCATTTCCTGCGATAAGTTCCGGTATATTTGGCTTTCCTAAGGATAGATGTGCTAGTATATTGATGAATGAATCACTGAACTTTCTCCTTTTTGCCGGTGATGACAGGAGGGATTCTACCCTAGAAATTGTAGAATTCTGTATCACAGATGGCGATACATTGAAGGAGTTTAGGTCGCAATTTGGAGTATTGAAGAATGAATTAACAAACACAAATCGTAAATGAACAGCGAATCGAATGAAAGGTAGATTATACATGAATAATAAGAAAGCTTTGAATAATCATCACGGCCTTATATACTGACATATCTTGACATCCAATTCGAAAGTTGTTCAAGTGTTATATGACCTTGAACAAATAGCAAAGAAACAGGCCCTGCCATCTATAGGGCCAGTAAAGGGAAAAATTTTGACAAGTATCATCTCTAAATATAAACCTAAGACAATCCTCGAGGTTGGAACTCTACATGGATATTCCGCAATTTTGATGGCTAATTTGTTACCCAAAAATGGGAAGCTAACTACTATAGAAAAAGATACGAATCTAGCTAAAATAGCAAGGAAGAATGTTGAAGATGCAGAACTGCCCTGCAAGGTTGAAGTGATTAATACAGATGGTCTGATAGGGATCCCACTACTTCAAAAACAGAAGTTTGATCTAATGTTTTTGGATGCTATCAAGTCAGATTATTTGAAGTATCTTAATCTAGCAGAGAAGAACAATCTGTTAAGTGATAGTGTAGTAGTGGTTGCAGATAATGTTCTATTGTACAGGAATGAAATGCAGGACTACCTTCAATATGTTCGAGATTCTGGTAGGTACAAAAGTCAATCCACTGAAACCACCTTAGAATTTACAAAGAATGTTAGAGACGCTCTTGAAGTGAGTGTAAGGAACAATTGAGACAAACTCTTCCTTTATGAAGAATCTGTACTAATTCTGGACATGACGCAAGCGATCAAGAAAATGAATGCGAGATCGTATGTTTCAAAACAAGACATCTGCACAAAGCATAGCTTTTAGAAAGTATTCCCGCATACGAGAAACTATTCACTATCCGTCCAACAGCTACCCAATCGAGCTAAAACTAGACCTGAATCAAGTGCAACAATTTCCCATCCTTGTTAAAAACATCGAATTAGAGGCCTTTTTTCACATACTCAATTACGACATTCTTATTTTTGTAAATTTGAAGAACACCATCGATAACTAGTGGTCATATTTCCAAGTTAATAGTTGAAAGGTCCAGCGTTTTTAATCCTTTACCTCATTACTCCGACCAGTATCTTGCTTTTGTCGTATGAACAATCCAGGAATAGCCTTTTATTGACAGGAAGCCACCTATGAAGTGTAGATGTCAACGACTAGAATGATGAGTGTAAAATCTCTTTTTCTTAGGTTGAATCATGATAGAACTTTGAGAAAAACAACTGACATTATTGGAAAAAATGACCTGTGGCTTACTGAAGGTCAGTTAGTCGTAGGAGCGGAGAGGTTCATTAAGTTGAACGGCTACCAAAAGATTGAATTTAACCAGAATTTCAATCAGGGCGGGAACCAGTTCATCTCCCCTATAGTAGGATATAGAAACTCATCCCAGGGGTACCTGAACGAATGCGTAAATCAAGTGCAAGACGATGAGTACACGCAAAAGCAGAATCAGGCGGCCCAACTGATGGACGTTGAACGAAAACCATCTGGAGTTTTCGAGGGGAGCAGTAGCAACATTGCCACTGCGGTATGCCTTGTTAATTCAAAAATTCAAGACTACGATCTGGGATTCTTTGGACATGTAGAATCAATCCTATATGATATTATAGATAGTTATGAGAACACAAACCTAATTCTTGTAACCGATTCTTTATCATACTTGTCTATTACCTCGAAAGAAGAGGTTGGCGTCACCGTGGAAAATCTTATGGAAGAAGGATTACATATGTTATTCCTGAATGAGAAATATGATTACGCATTCTTCGAAAAATACGATGATATCATAGAAAGACCTATCACGGTTTACGGAGCTTAAAGGGTTGTGTTGTCGTCCTTCTGAACTCCAACCTTGGAGCTGGAACCTCGTGCCATGTTTTACCTTCACTTCTGTGCTTATTGTGCGAATCAGTGAATTTCAAATTGGAGCAACCTAATGAGGGAACAAGGTAATAACACACATCGTGTTAGTAGTATCGGTAGTCACGGGTGTCTTTCAAAGCCTGTCGAATTAGGAAATGAGTATGATGTGGAGATTACTGATCGAGGCAAGAGTGGTAGCACTGATGGAATTGCCAAAATTCAAGGATTAGTAATATTCGTCAAAGACGGAAAATTAGGGGACAAAATAAGAGTAAAAATAACTGCTATAGGCGAAAGATATGCAAAGGCGGAGATAGTAACTCGGACTTAGATATTGAAGTAGAAATTATTGATAAACAAAATATCTAAGGCTTTTTCAGGGTTCTTATTTGTAAGAAAATAGCAGCGGTAGGGCTCACTGAATCTTCCTGATAAGGATCATCGATTACTACCTCATTTATGTAAGGTTCTTTAACTTGCCAGAAAACATCTCAGCACCCACCTCAAAAAGCAACTCCGTGAATTTCTGTCCAAACTCTAAATTTATTTTTTGAGTATCCCCTTGGTTTATTATAAGCCTCAATAAGGGTTGTTTATCAATATCTATTGTAATAGTCCCACTGTTCACTGACCCAAGAATATCCGAAATCATTTCGGATACCGGATCTAAACCAGCCTGCTGTTGATGTCTTTCAGTTCTTCTAGTCATTTCATGACATAGATGGTATTGATAGAAATATAATCGCTTAACAACTCCAGCAAAACTAGAGATGTCAGTACCGTCAAAGTTTATTATGTTATAAAAGCACTACTACTGTAGAGAAATATGAGAACCATATCAAGAAAATGTAGTACTGTTATTATTATTATTATTACTGTTATTATTATTGTATCAATACTATCAATTATCGCTAGTTCCATTATGATGACAGAGGAACAGCAGCAACATAGCGCTTTTGCACAGCTTAGAGGTCAAGAATCCTTAAACTCTAATGTCGAGCAGGCTGTGATACAAGAATTTCCTGTTCCATTGGGCTCAAGGCCACATGACGTTGCCCCTATCCCGAATGGAACCGTAGTATGGTATACTGCTCAGGGTTCTGGTGAATTAGGAAAATTGGATCCAACTACTGGAAAGACGCATCATATTGCGCTAGGCCAAGGTTCAGCGCCGCATGGTGTTATTATTGGACCAGACGGCGCACCCTGGATTACAGACGGAGGTCTGAATGCTATTGTACGTGTTGATCCTCGTACTGAAGAGGTCAAAGTCTATCCACTGCCCGAAGGTACTGGCTATGGTAACTTAAATACTGCAACGTTTGATCATAACGGCACTTTATGGTTTACCGGACAAAGTGGAATTTATGGGCGCCTTGATCCACAGGTAGGACAGATCGAGGTCTTTCTAGCACCTCGTGGTCTTGGACCTTATGGCATATCTACAACCCCCAATGGCACGGTATACTATTCTTCCTTAGCAGGTAGTTATGTTGCTCGCATCGATTTAGAAAGCGGAAAGAGTACTGTATTGGAACCTCCTACTGCCGACCAAGGAGCACGAAGAGTCTGGTCTGACTCTCAAGGTCGTATCTGGATTAGTGAATGGAATGCAGGACAACTGGCCGTATATAATCCATTTACAGAAGAATGGAAGGAATGGGAGCTTCCAGGAAACAATCCGATGCCTTATGCTGTATATGTTGATGAGAAAGATATGGTTTGGTTAAGTGATTTCGGAGCAAATGCCTTGGTGCGTTTTAACCCAACGGATGAAACGTTTGAGGCATTCAACCTTCCAAGTTCTGAAACCAACGTAAGGCAAATCTTAGGAAGGCCTGGGGAGGTATGGGGCGCAGAATCTGGGACAGACAAACTGGTGGTAATTAACACAGGTGTATCTTGAAGCTAACTAAACTTAAGCAGAAGGGATAGTATATGACAACAATCAGTGGGACAATTTCCAGGTAATATATTACCTCCTTTCTAAATAGTTGAAATAAGAACCGCAAGAATATGACATTTGAAAACCAGGAATTCTTTCTTCAATCTATGAAAATGCATTATATACATTATGTAGCCAATATGAGATCGGGCTTGGAATTAAGTAAGGAAATGTGTGAATCGAGAATTGCTAATTAAAGATTGACTCCCTTTGTGCTTCTGTTTCAGTGATAACATTGGACTAATGACAAGAATCACTTTTTAACATTTATTTGTTACAAAAATCATAATATTAATCCCCAATTGATGTATATTCTAAATTAATGCTTTTTTCTTGACTCTGTCGACTTTTTTATAGTATTTCTTCATATTATTAGCTATGCGGGGTATAGAATATATGATAAGACAATATCAAAAGTGAAACAAATAAAGGAAAATGACAAGACAAGAGCAAAAGAAGATCTAAGAATGCCCACTGATTTTGAATGTTTTGTGTGCGGTACTAAATTTATGACAAATGAAGAAAGGAAACATCATCTAGAAAATGGCACACATGGTCATCTATATGATACCACATCA
>JAATVS010000572.1 GCA_014523695.1 Nitrososphaerales archaeon TH5895 | reverse complement strand
TCATTATTTTCAAAACTTGTGGAAATAGGAAATTTTGCAAACTTTTCTAGGCTTTCCTTTAATGGTCTGTTGTCATAGACATACCACGTATTTGATGGATCAAAAAACCTATGGTCTAGAGAGGGCGTCTTAGGTACAAATACGTTAGGAACTCCCTTCAAAATAAATTCCTTAGTGCTGAAATATCTTCTGGCTGATTCTCCAGTTGCAATTCGTCTATCTAATTTGCGCCAAGAATCCCAATAAGCCGTAAAGTAAGGTATGTTTTCAACAGAAGGTTGTGTAGAAAGGTATTCCCAAAAATCGATAAGCCTTTCGCCAGATCCTTCCCATGTTTTATTTTCCTTTACATAGCTTACCAATAAAGCGGCATTTATGGCGCCTATTGACGTTCCAGATACGATATGAAATATTGGCTCGTTTTCCCTGCCTTCTGTTCTAAAGTATGCTGAAAGATCCTCATTGATAGCTTTGTAAGCGCCTGCTTCATATGCACCAAGCGAACCCCCTCCTTGAAATATTAAAGCTCTGTTGACGCTGGGTTTCATAAATCTCATTCACACCATCTGGTATATTTATTATTGTTAATGCGGGCACGGGACGTTTCAAGCATAACATGTGTTCGACTAAACTTAATGCTATTTCATATGCAATATAGAGAATGGAGTAGCAAAGTGGAATAACGGGTCCGCATTAGTTACCACTCATAATTTGAAATAATGTGAATTACCCTCGCAGCTAATAATTATTACTTGAGGATCCTATGTCGACATTACCTGTGCGACAGTAACATGGCTCACGTCCATCGGCAAGAGATTCACAGCTCATCAGCGGAGAAAAGTTGAAATTGGTCAACAAAATCGATACTATATAGCATATCACGTAAACCAGATAACGGAGAATAATGAAAAGATTTCTATTATATTAGTAAGTACTAAAGTGCGATCACTATAATCCATGATATCACCGTCTACCATAATAAGAATAATTATTTTCTAATAAAAACTGCTATATCTTTGAATCAATACCTCTTATTTTAAGAATTTGTACTAGCTTTCTTATACTTGAATATGCATTTATGTTTTGTAATGAGTCATCGTAGTTAAATAACCCATATATCACTAGTGATGTATATATCAAGCTGTATTATCAGTTCTGGTAAGATGAAGGGTCCTCAAGCATGATTCTGTAGACTGGTAAGTTTCGGGACCCGAGTTCTTCAATCTAACTCCTGGATCCGAGAGGATAAAATGAGTCATGTCTTTGACAGTCTGCCTTTTAATGACTTTGAAGCAAAGGATAACTGCACTCTCGATAACAAAGTCGGAGCTAGAATCGCCGATACGGAGCTTCCATGATTATATTAATAGAAATTACCCAAATCTAATACTATCTAATTCTATTGTACACTAGCATTAAATTCGAAGTCGTGGCAGAGTTCATATCATAACCAGGTTGCCCATCTAAAACTATCTCCTCATTAAAGAGAACGATATATTCAATTCTCATATCCCGTTCTTTCTCTTACCAAAATGTTATAATGTCGAGATGGAAATACTTCCATTTCAATCTGCGTCAGGTAATGGAATTCTTATGCTCTGACAATTTTAAGTCTTATTGGGGAGACATGGTTGTGGTATCTGTGTACTTCTATTCCAAACTTATTTTTGGATTCAATTAATGGGTTAGACAAATTATGAAAACAGGGATAGGAATAATATGCTAGCCCTATGATTAAGCTTGGATTTATCTGAATCTGAACCTGATATACCATACCATTGCCGATCCTGCTGCGAAAGGCGAATTAATAGCGACAAACTAACGACCTCCAGTATCAAAAATTTTCTTATTGCCCCCTTCTACCGAAGATATCCATCTTCAATATGGGGTACATGTAATGTCTGAGATGATGACTCATTTAATTCTGTCTCTTTGACTTCCAATTCGTTAATAGACAATTGAAGCTCATCTTCTCTCTTTTTTAATTCCAAATTTCGGTCGCAGAAACCTTGATAGATTCGAACTGCATTGCTTAGTTCAGCTTTCCACGAATTTAATTCAGCTTCCAATGAACTCTTTTCCTCTTTGAGTCTATCATACTCCAGTCTAACCCTGGGAAGATATCCGTTTGCGATCTTAAGTAATTCCACTACTTCACGATCGCTTATTCCTGAATTTTGAACCAGATTGACAAGATTCACATATGGCCAAGGGTTTTCCTTGATCTGGATGTAGATCTTGAGAATTTTTTTCTAAGGCTAGAATAGATATAGAAAAGCCTATGTCCGAAGACTTGTCAATAAACCATGTGAATAAGTGTGAATCATAAATGTGTCGGTACAATTCTGTATGACATGCAACAGTAGAAAAAGGGAATTTAATGAATTGATGAAATACACGTTCGTCATTCGTCATTCGAACAGGTAGAGTTGGTTTATGTTGTGAATTCGCGATTTTGCTGGCATCTCGATCATCCAATATATTAAAGTCCTCCAGTGATATTTGTGAAAGCATAACTAATAACTAAAGATACTCAGTTGAAGATAGCACAGCTTTTAGAAGATTTTTGCGTATGCTTTTTCGTCTGTGATTATTCATATAGCATTTTTTCTGTGTTAGGAAATGCATAACTAACGCATCAATTAACTGAGGTACTGCAAATAATTTAAATTCCCTTTCAGCTCCTTTTGTATTTGCTAGTCGATGTAGTTTTTCAGCATTCTCTTCATGACTAGTATTTAACACTATTGTACCTTTGAAATGATCTTTTAGTTTTGAGTATAAATCAGGATATAGCTCATAAAGCTTTGTTAATATATCTGACACTAGACTATCCATTTTAGATTTTAATATTTTATCAATTTCATGTTTTGGATCGCCTATATCATTCCAAAACATTTCTTTGCCACGTGGTATCTTTGGAATATTCAACCTTGTTGTGTCTACATTAAATGCTTCTTCAATACCTCTGAATCCACTTCGTCTAGCTATTATCTCTCCTATGGTATAAAGGAACTCTGAGTCAGATCTCATTATTTGTCGACGTTCGTTTTCAGTACATGACATGAATTTCTCATATGTTTGATAGAGGGAGATTACATGCAAACTCTTTATCATGTGGAAAGTCAGCTATGATATTATTAAATGATACTGCATCATCATGTACATTATTGCTTATTAAAGCACCTAGATCGTCAATTATCGTATTATTTCGGATCCTGTCGCGTATTCCAGTTTCTTCTAAAATAATCTCTTCAATATGATCAGTGCACATTCCGTCTTGTTTTCCAATTCTAAATATGGTATTAATTAGCACTGTGTCTGTTTCATATATATCTTTAAAGGCTCTATCCTGTGCTAATCC
>JAATVS010000096.1 GCA_014523695.1 Nitrososphaerales archaeon TH5895 | reverse complement strand
TAGTTTGTTTTGTACTCTACTAGGTTATCTGCAGATTTGAGACTCAAGAGTAATCTCATTGAAATTTTAAAGCCCTCCGAGATAGAGGAATCTATCGTCTGGTCCGCCGTATGGAATGTGACCTGGCTTTTATTGCTTGTCCCCCGATACAGAAATAGGATCTTGGGTTGCGAAAAGAATTAAGTATCTCGAATTATATCAAGAAGTTAAGAGTGCAATGTCCAAACGTACTACTTGTCGGTCTTGTGGCGAACTAATTCCCACAAAATTGGAAAACTATCTTGGTGTTGTACCTAACATATGTCATACTTGTCTCACGGCTGCTATTCGAGAACTCCATAAAGATGAAGGGCGTTACTATGGATTAGAGCATGAAATTGATGTTTAACAATAACATCGACACCGACAGCTGGACACTTTGAATATTTATTATATTCTCTGCCATTAGTATTGTTCTCACTAACCTCTTTGCCATTATTTCTTTTATCCAAATAGGTCATTTTCATAGCATCGCTGACTTTTTTCTTAGACTCTTCAGATCAGCCACGTCTATGGGTTCCAGTTTGAATTAGTCGCATACGGTCTTTGTTCTCAGGTACAGACCACCAATCTTTAAGTGATGGTGATAGACGTGCCCTGTACTCTTCTGTTCTTGGAATAGGGAATTGTCTATCAGAATAATTGTAGCACTTTAGCGTATTAGATATATTCTTACAGTGTTCTTTTGTAAAGTGTTTACCATACCAATATCCTTTCTTTCCTTAATGGGATTCGCTTAGTCTTTGTCTGCGTTCTTCTGTGAAGCCCTATCCTGTTCTAATTTTTAATAATAGTATTGAACTTGTAACTCTTGGTAGAGCAATATCTAGCAGGGGTTCATTACTTCCATTCCCACACTTTAGTCGAAGAGTTTCCCTGCTCGTCCATTTCGTATTCGAAAACACCAACAACGTTATTGAGAAATGATATCTTTCCTCCACCAGTTGAAGTGGTACGATAGAACACTGATCCGCGGAAGCTTATTTTTCCTGGAGCTGTAAATCTTCCAATCCCTTGACCTGTCCAAGTTGCCATTCCCTGTCCATCTTTAGTTGTTATTACTCCTTGTCCTTCTCCGTACATTACTCCTGGTTCTGATCCTTCTCTCATAACAGTACAGTATGTTCCTATATCTGAGCCCTCTATTCCTCCGAATTTCCCGTTCATTTTAAAGGAAGTTTCCATCTTGGGACCCTCGACATCTAGTACTCTTTGACCCGTTATCTTACCACTTTCTTCTTCAATTAATTCTCCTAATACCACAATACACAAGATAATTAGACATGTATTTAAGTCGTAAGAAGAATGGAATGGCTAATTTTAACTTTGGTTTATCCAAATTGAACACTTGATAAGGTTGTATTCCATTGGTAACGATATTCTGAGCACAAACTATACTAATATCATAAGTAATTTAATAACGATTTTTGTGGTAATCCTAGCTTGTTTATTGAATAAATTGATGATCTGCCAACAGCAGACAATTTTTGATTTTGATGTTGTGGCTGTTGTGGCTGTTGTGGCTGTTGCTCAACAGTGCTTTTTTCATCATGTTCGTATTCATATGGCAAACCGGCTTTTCCGAGGGCCCTCGCTGTAATCCAATCCTTGCTACCTCATCCTTGTATGCTACTGCCTCGTTCATTGTTTAGTTGTTGTACTTCCAAACTTAGGTGACATTATAGCTTATACGCATGGGTTACACTTCTGTCAGGAAGCCAAAGCTATGCATGAGAATATCAAAGGTTCACAGCTTGTACAAATTGAAAAAGCTGGTCATGGTTTCTACTAAAGAACGCAAGCAAGTTAACTCGGAACTTGTCAGGTTTACTAGCTCCATCATCGCATAACTGTTGGCGGGGCATGTCCCTGTTTTTATTACCTACAAAGTAGTACATGCGATAGTGTGCTCGCCGTTCTAATAGAAAAAATATCAGATTTATGAGAGCGTCTGAATTTGCTTAATGCAAATAAACAAAAGTTTCTTCATTGCTATTAGTATGAATACTAAGTACATGTTCATTGTAGCAGCAATGACAGCCATGCTCATTGGTGCAACAGCACTTGCAACAGACAGCGCATTTGCAGACAAAAAGAAACACTATGACAAGAACCAGGCAACCAGTCAGGCCAATGCGTGTGGAAATGGTAAACTACCGTTGAATGTCTTCTGTCAAAATATTGATTCACAAGTTCAAGGCGAAGAAAACGCAGTATCGTTAAGTGGCTCACAACAAGCAGCTGAAGAAGAAGACGACATGGTTTCATAAATAACTTAACTCTCGTTTATTGTTTTGTAGCTAGATTACGTCGGATTAGAAAAAAATCAATCTATTTCTTTTTCTTACTCAATATGACATGGATACAAAAAAACTTTCTGATACATGATTTCAACTAATTCATCACTGTTATCTTACTAACAATAAAGATTCTTGTCTTAGCCAGTTCGTTTACTTCGTTTGTATCTGCTGAATGGATACTACAGTATACTAGTACTCCAGAAATACTTATCCCTGCCATAACTCAAATACCCTCACTATTGTTTCACTATTGATAGGTACATCGTCATTTATCTTGGGATTGAGGATCCAAAATCTAACAAGATCAACATCCTCAATCACCTCATCATCAAAGACACTATCATCATCGCGGATAATAAACAAATACATGGAGACATTGATACTGGCACTAGTTATGCCATCCATATTCATTATCATTTTTGGAATAATCCTGGTTGGAATACAGTTTGAGCCTGGAGATCTTGCCTATTTACTACTACTGTTTGCTTTTTTTATTCTAGCAGGAGTAATACTACTTCTAATTAGAAATTTGCTCAGGATACCGTATTAAAATAGTACCAGATAAACAGTGTAACGTCAGCTAGATTCAGTGTCTCGTTAATATGTCTTCAGGCTTTTAAAGTTGAACTACGCCATTAAACTTTTCCAGCACCTGTTTGTCAAATGGATCTACCATTATGATCTTTCCAAATGTTCTTTTTTAGTTCTAGTATCCTCTAGAATTTTCCGAAATGTGGGTTTAGGTGAAATAGAATACCATCAAGATTGTCTTTCGATAGCCTAACCCATGCAGCCAATGCACCAGCATCATTAGATTCGATGATAAAATCCCTATGATGTCCATTATCAGATGTTTTCAGCTTTATACGATTACAATCTGGATTATTACATATCTCGTTGGCTGTCTTACCTATTTGTTTAATCCAATCATTTAGTTTCATTGTGAGCATCTGAGATATTTAGCTCAATTTTGCCCTCGTCCACATTTACATACATAATTAGGCTGTATCAAAATGGCGAATAATTAATTATTTCCATTTAAAATCCGTTTTAATCTCGCGTTCCCAATACATATCTTCTAAACGAAAAAACTTGAGATCAGCAGGCCCCGGATAACCAGGTAAGTTTGAGTGTCTAGTTACGACGTGACGACTGAGCCGAAGTCTTTACTATCGCAAAGATAGCACATAGTAGAAAGTTGCTCAAGGAAGTCTTATGATATTAATGGCTTAAAATGATTTTGATGTAGGTCCGCCATAATAAATTTTGACCAGGGAATGATGATCAGTTTATCAGCTTAAAATCTCGAGAGATACTATACAAACGAATTGATAACAATACTAAATACCATTTTAGTCAGTATTTCGGTCCAAATAATCAGCTATCTCCTCGAATGTCCTACCAGAGTCATTCAGCTCTATCAAGGATTCTTTACTAATACCTGCCCGTCTCAAAGCAACTAATGCAGCATATAATCTTCTTTCTGCATTAGTACAACACTTGCCATCCCAACCATAGTATGACATGATGACACCCATCGCGCATCTTCCATTAACTCCATCAGTATATTGCTCCCTGATCTGTGTAAACTGTTTTCCATATGCGCGTAGAATTTGGGAAACAGATAATTCTTGTGCCAATAGTTGCTGTTGTTGACCTAACGTGTTAATATCGGGTTTATCGTCATGTCGCTCTCTGATCTGTGTTAGTTGTCTTCTATACTTACGTAGAATTTGAGAAACAGATAATTCTTGTGTCAATAGTTGCTGTTGAGCCATATGTTGCTTATTTGATAATCACAAACGAGCTATTTAGGTGCTACGCTAGTATTATTCTATTGAAATGGAATTCGTATGCCAAATAGATAGGTTGAGATCGCAAAGAAAACAGCCATAAACTCAGGTGTTTCATACATGTGTCAAAGAAACCAGTCATAATAGATGCTGATGAGCGCGACGGCTTCTTATATCGTTTTCTTGAAGTGTCTGTATCTTCTATAAATAATGCGGTCAGCTTTGCATGTACAGATAGTTTGGATTAATAAAAAATTATTGATGTGAAACCTATTATTGTTTATTTAAACATTTCCAGATATTCTTCATAATAATTCTAATAATTAATTGTCTGACTGGACGAAAATAAAACTGAATGAAGTATGGATGAGATGTCTCAGTTTTCTATTTCACGGCCATGATGTTCGCCTTTATCGTGGTCGTGTGTGTGAGTTGTTCCATCTTCATGTGAGTGTTCATGTTCATGCTCTATTTCACGACCATGATGTTCGCCTTTATCGTGGTCGTGTGTGTGAGTTGTTCCATCTTCATGTGAGTGTTCATGTTCATGTGTCATGTAATCATTATAGACATCATGCTTTATTATGATTTGGATAATTTCTGGTAGCGCCATCTTGCACATTGTACCAAAGTTATTGGAATCAAATTTGTAACTAAAACTGACTTCCTGAACCAATAATTTCAGAAGGAGTAAATACTTTACTGACTTTGTTCATCATAGCTTCCATTAATGAATCGGTATTTGAAATCTGTATTAGTATCATCTTCTTCTTCTTCTTCAGTCATAGTCGTTTCATCTTGGTCTTTGCTTGATAATATACATCCCTCCTGTTTTCGTCATTCTAATCATTCTTCTCATTCTCATCATCATTACTGTCAGTATCAATCATCATTAGAGCCTGATGAACTAGTTGATCCATTATTATCGTTATCATTGTCGTTACCCATTACCATAATCTTTGCCAGTATCTGGAGAGCTAATTGTGAATGAATTATCGTTATTTGTTTACAAGGTATGTTAATTATCAAATCTATTTCGGTTGAT
>JAATVS010000571.1 GCA_014523695.1 Nitrososphaerales archaeon TH5895 | reverse complement strand
TTATCTATTGCATTATATTCTTTTTCTCTAAACTCCTTATAATATAATTCACTAGCTGTGAGAAAACAAACATTAGCCTTACTGTCTATCTTTTGTATTTCCCTGTATAATTCAAAGCCGTCCATATCTGGCATTTTGATATCAAGAACGACCAAGTCGTAGTAATCTGGTTTGAAATTTGACAACGCTTTTTTGGGGTCATTAAATGCTTCAACTTTGAATCCATGGTATTCTAAAGACATACTAAAAAACAAAGTAAGGTCGGGTTCGTCATCTACTACCATGATTCTTTTTCTTTTTCTTTTTTCATCCATTAGCTATGATTCATTTTCCTTTTCCAACGCTATCATTAATTTCTAAAGGCAGCGCGAAACAAAATATTGTTCCTTGTCCGTCTAAGACATTATTTTCAGCCCAGATTCTGCCTCCATGAGCTTCGATTATGCTCTTGGAAATGAAAAGTCCTACGCCTGTTCCCTTTTGTGGTCTCGTAACAAACTTTGAAAATAGTCTTGGTAAGATTTCAGGGTTGATTCCTATGCCTGTATCCCTTACAGTAACGATAACCTCCTTAATATCATTATCAGCAACTATATTAAGAAAGATATAACCTTGATTTGTAAATTGAATAGAGTTACTTAAGAGATTAGAAATAACTTGGATTATCCTTTCCTTGTCTGCTTCTACGATAACAGGATGGTTGTTTATATTATCATCATATATCAATCCAACTTTATCGTTAGTACTCTCCTTAATTCTCTCTTGGTAGTCTCCAATAATGACGGGTATTAAATCACAGATGTTGAATCGCTCCTTCGCTAGTTTTAATGTTTGACTCTCAATCCTCGTTGCATCTAATATGTTAGCAGAAAGCCTTTGCAATCTGACAGCATTCCTGTATATCACTTCTGCCACCTGATCTGTTCTTTCTGGATAATATTTCAGTAGACCGCTCATACCAAGTATAGCTTGTATGGGCGTTTTTAGCTCATGAGCCGCTATACTGATAAACTCTTTTTGCATCCTGTCTGCTTTCTTTAGTTCTTCTACCAACATGCGCTCTTTCCAAAGCAATTCGAAGACTGACTCGAAGGAGTCCACGGTCATTCTTCTATTAGAATATACCACTAGACCAATCGCGTCTGAGAATTTTTCAGCTCCTGGTCTTTTGAGCTCAGCTCTAAGAAACTTTTTATGGTCAATTATGTACATGCCGTAGGGAGAGCTATTCCCATCGAGTATTATGATATCTGGCGCGTTCTCCGATATTTTTTTCTGAATCTCTGTATTCTCCTCGGATAACTGACTGATAATCTTTACATTCACTCCATTCTGCGATGCCTTTACAAGGTAATCAATTATACCTAGCCTATCAATCCTCACCAGCGCTTTATCGTTAGGGAGAAAGATTAGGGCTTCACTTTTCGTAGATTTTGTCATATCAACAAGGATCTGGCTTGCTTTTTCGTTGTCAGTGATAACTTCATAAAATTCAGCTTCAGTTCCTTCTTCAATCTCTCGTATCCGCTGCTCTGCGGGAATAGTTTTACTCCATAAGGTTTCAAAAACATACTTTTGATGCTCGATGATTTCTTTGACATTGCTATAGATGATTTGTGCTGCTGATTTTCCTGCTTCATGAAAAGTAGCAGGAGCGAGATATCCTGTTTCACTAATGTAAAAGTTTCCCTTAATTCCGTCTAAATGTCGAAGCTCGTCAACCATCGTCATCATCTGCTTGCAATAAGAAATGTTATCTTTATTAATTTCAGTAGCATATCTCAGTTTAACACCTCTCTTTTTTGCATCAAGAAATGCTTTCTTCAATATCACAATGTCAATTGCCAATGAAGGGCGAGTATAGTCAACGCAGGCATCAATTTTACCATCAATTTTGTACAAGAACTGTAGTAACGTATTCATAACTTTATCAACTCCATAAAAAACCTCAGTACCCTCCCTAATCGTTTTTATATCACTCTCATGGAAACTTGAAAGTCTCCCCCAAGTACTATATATAATTGGCTATATAAGGTGCTATAGTACAAATATCTCCCATTCTATTACAGAAATGTAACAATGCCCCAGAAATAGACTGTTTATATCAGAGTTCCTAAAAATGGACATTACATACGGAGGAGCTTGGTGACGATTGACTAACTACGCTTCTTCATTGAACCTATTGATAAGTTGAAAAGCTCATATACTGTGATTGTAAGATAGCACTCAAACGTAAGCTGGCCAAGGCTAGAAGATGTTTTACATAAACTGATAATCATTGTGTAAACGTGAACTTTTGTCTAAAATATTCTCACATCGGTTCACCAGCCTATCCCCTTTTCTCTTAGACTATTCAGTTTCATCATAAATGGGTCGAAAGGGATCCCGTCGAAACACACGCTATCAGGATTTGGTTTCCAGAGGTAAGCGATCACTGCGCCTTTTCCATAAATGGGGTCATTAGCCGCTCGCGAGTTCACCGTGAGAATTGACAATCTCCTTATCTCTTTTGAATTCCTACCGCTTTGTGTTCTTAAAGAAAGTATTTTAGCCGTATCCAAATAACCAGACCAAAGTCTTAATGTAAGGTTCATTTGATAGTTATCGTCAACGGATCTACAATTGTGATTGTATTAGTACTCTAAAGCCATAAACCCTCGTTAATTTTTCCAAAATGTGATTTGGTTTTCTAATATCCAATATTTTACTACATTCGTGCTCTTTTCTTTTCTAACTTCTACCCTTCTACTTCCACTTTCCTGTTTTACTGCATCTTGTCACTGCAAATTGTACGATTTTAATTCATGCGGTAATATTCTGGTCTAGATGACTTTTCGATCATTTAACGTAGGAATGATGCAGGTGAAGGCGCTGATAGCACAACGGCAGATAATAACCAAACAACACTGAAACAAATCTGGCTGTTAGTGATCCTGGTGACCAAATAGCCAAGAAGTAATGAAAAGGCAGAATTAAGGATAT
>JAATVS010000570.1 GCA_014523695.1 Nitrososphaerales archaeon TH5895 | reverse complement strand
TGAAAAAGAGGTAAATCCTAATACTAAGTCGTGTCAGGAATGCGAAATAGAAGGTACAGACTGGGTTGCATTACGAATGTGTTTGACGTGTGGTCATGTAGGCTGTTGTGATTCATCGGAAGGGCTTCATGCAACTAAACACTTCGAGCAAACCGGTCATCCTGCAATGGTAGCCTTACCTAACAAACAGTGGAGATGGTGTTATGTTCACAAGAGCTATTCGTGAGTGGATGCGAATTGAGTGTTCATAGCAATATTATTCGATTTAATGTGAACATGTCGTGTGAATAATTCTTTTCGGTGTTTGAGGGCTGTTGCCAAGTCGATTGAGTGAAGGCGACCTGGGGCTATCATGGAATGGAGTTATCCATAATAGGTGATTTTTGATGCGAGAGAGTGATTATATTATACACCGATTAAGACTACACAGATCCTAAAAGACTAATGGGATGGGGCTTCTTCATTTTCTAGTGGCTCAAAATTACTCAACGCTACCTCTCCTTAAGTTAAGTAATGTTGCACATAGTCCTATAATGCTATAATGCTATAATGATATATTTTTGTATGCAGTATTAGCATTAATTCGGCAGATTTCGTTCGATGCTGGATATATTGATCATTTCAAAAATTAGAACATTTGGCTACTAATAGAAAAAATATCAGGCCCAAGTTGATCCAATCCTCGACAAGATAGAAAATCAGAAGTAGGTAGGATAGCAAAATAGCTCGACGAACGTGAATACAAGAAGTATATAGAGGAGGCTCTTTTAAGGTCATGGTGGGCATGGTGGCATTAGATCATGCTTTATCAAATCACTGTGTTCTGACTAAAGCCACTTGATGACCTGAGATGAGCCACTGAGAGCAAACAAAGTGTTGGTTCCTAACAGTGTAAGTGACGAACTAAATAGGCACACGCACGAATAACAACAATCATAATCATAATCTCCTCTCCACAGACGCTGGATCAATTTCAAACTAGTGAATGCCTCAGACGAGGTGCTAATCAAGACTGGACCTAAGTCTCATTTGGTTGATACATTCCGTACATATATTATTTGGACTTCTGCATGGCTTTATTCTGTGACAATAACTGCAGAGGCTATGATCACTTTTTGATTCGGTGGTTACTGCCGATGTTACGTTCCTCATAGGTATATAGGACGCCAAGATATTTGTATCTTTGCAAATTATGGGACCAAACTTACTACTTTTCATGTCCATATTCTTATATAATTATATTAAGATCATTCATTTTCTTCAAATTTGTATTTATATAAAGCTTAACTTATCCTATTATGAGTTCACTCAGCCAACAGGAACATCTCGATGCATAATTTAAATTTAAAGTTCAGTTCAAAACTGAACCGAGTATGTGTTAAAATTGGAAACGAGTACTTTATCTCCAGGAACCTTTGTTGCCTGGATCGCTGAATGCATTATTGTAATTGTTCGAACACAATGCAACCTCCACTTGATCACAATCCGCACATGTTTTAGGTCAATCAGTTGATCATTTCGGAGCTAGTGCGAAATAAAATTCAAAATTATTTCACGTTGTTGTTCGTCCATTAATATCAACAGATCCTGGCTGTTGGAAGGCTACTGGATCAATCTCCTTTACTGGGACAGACAAAAACCATTGATTACTCCGATGATTGCCAGATCTCCCACTAGGCACTGCGCTCATTCTTATCTAACCGTATAAGGTTCAGATCTAAACTTAAAAATGAAAAAAAAGGATAGATTATGGTTTACTTGCTCGTCTGGCTGAGTATCTCCAGCTCCTTAGTCGTTGCGTTCGTCATCGCTCCCAGATTCATCTTCTTCGTTGTCTCCGGATCTATCTCCGTCTTCTTCGTCTCCCTCGTCGCCACTGTCGTTAGCTGTATTATCATCAGATAACGATCTATCACCTGTATCTGGTGAGCTGTCGCCAGTATTGTCTGAAGGCACGGAAGCCATGTCTTGCTGCGGAGCATTAGATGTACTGTCATCAGTGACAGAACCGTCTGAAGGCACAGAATTCAAGCTCCGCTGCCCATCGTCAGTTGGACCCTGTCCCTCTGTTTGTAATGCTGAGGTCAGAGTTTCTTCGGCTGTTGCTGGCGGTTCTTCGGTTGTTGTTGCTAGTTGTTCGGCTGTTGCTGGCGGTTCTTCGGTTGTTGTTACTAGTTGTTCGGCTGTTGCTGGGTCTTCAGTTGTTCGCTGTCCTTGCTCTGAACTAGACGATGATGATGATGATGATGCTGCTGCTGCTGCTGCACCGTCGCCCGCAGCCGCAGCCGCGGCTGCAGAACCACCTTCTTCTGAAACTGCTGCTGCAGCTGCAGCTGCTGCGTCTTCACCGCTTGCCGCCGCCGCCGCCGCTGCCTCACCTGCCGCTGCTGCTGCCGCAGCTGAGCCGCCTGCGGCCGCTGCTGCCGATGCGGCTCCTGCCGCCGCAGCTGCTGCTGCTCCTCCTGAGCCGCTTGCCGCTGCCGCCGCTGATGCGCCTGCGCTTCCTGCCGCTGCTGCTGCTGCTGCCGCCGAGCCGCCTGCTGCTGCTGCTGCTGCTGCTGCACCTGCTCCAGCTGCTGCAGCTGCTGTCGCAGAGCCGCTTGCTGCTGCTGCCGCTGCTGCTGCTCCAGCTGCTGCAGCTGCTGCCGCCGAGCCGCCTGCTGCTGCTGCCGCTGCCGCTGCTGCATCACCTGCTGCAGCCGCTGCTGCTGCTGCAGCAGCAGATGTAACAGAATAGCCTCCCAAAGAAGAAGATACAGCGGCTGCCGCTGCGTCTCCGGCTGCTGATGCCGCTGCTGCTGAGCCACCAGCTGCTGATGCTGCTGATGAAGCAGCTGAACCAGCTGCTGCAGCCGCTGAAGCGGCTGACGAGCCAGAATTGTATCCACCGTTTGAAGAGGCGGCTGCGGCCGCTGCTGCCGCTCCACCAGACTCTTTATCATTCTTATCTGTAGCGATAATTGTGCCCATTGGCAGGGCGTATGCTGTTACTGCTGCAACTGCGATTGCTACAAGAAGTATGCGCTTATAGTTTGCAATGATTTTTCCTTTTACGTTATAGCTATTCTCGCTCAATTACCTGTACCGAGTACGCATATTATATATATATTTCCAAGGTAAGATACTTCCTCGAGATTTGTCCCTAAAAACCCGCAGGAGGGTGAGGAAGTACCAAATAAAGGTTACTAAGTACTGTTACGGCAGCTGCAGCCAGAAGGCCGCATATAGCCACCACACCAAATACACCGGTAATCCTGGGTCGCGTGATCTTGTGTAAATATCCTCTTGACCTATGGTTATAATCCAGCATATATCCTAATCCCATTGCCGCAAAGATCTGAAAGGGTATCATGTAGAGTGTTCTGCTTTGAATGATCCAGTCACCAAGGAATAAAGGTACAATTGCTACTGACAAGAAAATCAATAGAAATAGAGTTGTCGGCTCGCGGATATTTGACTTCAAGACCCAGTACAGTCCTAGTAAGATTATAATCGAATTGCCCAGAATACCAGCTAAACCACTGTTTAGAGTAAATGTCAATGTCGCCCAACGCTGAGCAAACTCATCCTGCCCCATACCTTCGCCTGACAATTCGAAATCGCGCAATATACCGGAGGTGGAATCCGTTCCTAGAGATTTAAGAATATCTATAACAGCCGAGGTGGTGATGACTATAAGAATCAGGCCGATAGCCTTCCTTGAGTATTCTCTTCTTCTAAGTACCAATAGCAAGACGAGAAATACACTTGCGCAGAGCGAGATTATTGTCCATGTATACACATGAGCAAAGAGTGTACCTATGAGGAGTCCCGAAAAGATTACTAATGTCGACCTCGTTGGATCCATCAAAAATTTAAAGAGATAGCCTAAGCAGAAATAACCAAGTATCAGTGCGATCCAATTCGCATAAAATCCAGCAAAGATTCCTACTAAGACTTGGGAGGAGATTGCCGTTAGGAAAGCAGCCACAATAGACGTAAGAGAATTTGACGTTAACCTAAATGTAAGAAAATAAACCGATAAAACAAGGAGAGGAGCAAGTACCAGAGAGCTCTGATCTAATGTCTGAGAGATGTCTTCAGGACTCAATATTTTCACGGCTAAAAACATGAATAGAAGAGACAATGGCCTGTCTCCATTCGTACCTTGTACAATAAACAAATCTGCTAGAAACTCGTCTAAGTCTTTGTTAGAGCTCTCTAACAAATTTTCTAACCATATAGTATACTGGGCTGTGTCTACTCCTACGAGCCGATCATCTTCGTTGAATGCAGATTGATAGGGAATTAGAGCCAGACCTACTGATAACGCCAAAATAAGCATCAGTACCAGCAGTGTTCTGCTACGTACCCTTGAATTGCTTTTTTCCGCGACTCTAACGTTCAAATCACTGCTGCTAACGCTGTCACGTTGCACCTCGCTAACATAGGGAGAAAATACTCTCAACCTCGGGAACAGAGCAAGAATCTCGCCAAGAATGATTTTCAATGGAAGGGAAAACGCCAAGAGAGCCATCAAAACGGCCGAAGCCGGTGATATCATCACGAAGATTTCATATGAATAATTCCTCCCTAGACTATTACCAAGCTGAGGGGAAATGAGTCCTCCTAGGGTTACTAGGATAGATATCATCGAGATAATGACGACTATCGATGAAAAATAATTCAAATATAATGAACTGTTAACGATGACAAGTTCTTTCCTTCGGTGTGTCAGTACTAGCGCGTGGTAGCTAGCGAGTACCGCTACAATGGGGAAAACAATCAAACCGATAACCTCTATAAAGAGTGGATCTGCCGCTATTGCTGCTAACAATAGTCCGGCATAAATGATGCAGATAATATTTCTGATCTTTGGTCTTCGAAAAGAAATGTATAACCAAATAAGAGCGCCCAATGAAATTATGAGATTATCCGCATAATTTCCTATCAGGTGCTGCTCGAACGGGTTGTCATAAACAACCCGGTCTTTTAAAACGAAAACCTCGAGTGCTAGAAACGAGCTTATAGTATAGGCGTAAAAGAAAGTTAGTACTGCAAGTACTGCAGAGCTAATTATCTCTGCCTCGCCTGAACCCTTTCCCAGACTAATGAGCAATTGTTCTTGTCTTGACATGGCTCTATCACTTAGTGTTTTCTCGAGCTTCTTTCAGGTAGTGTGGCAAAACGACCTATTGATCGTCTGCGTTTATTTCATTCCTTTCAGGGGACATACAGAGTGCTCGAATCATAAATTCCAGCCCATCATTGTATCCTTGAATATAGATCTTGTTACGCTCTTCATCGGGTAGATTACGGTAATCATAGATTCCGAATGTGCTTAGCATTCTCTTCACGATGGGATTGAATTTATCATAGAGAGAGGAATCAGTGTTGAAAGTAATGTAATAGGCTCTATTGGAAACGTTGCTAATAGCGCCCTTTTCAATAGATTTTCTCTGTAGATTGTCTGAATAATCAGTGAATAAAATGTCATAAGCAGGATTTCCATTCGAAATAGTGGAATTGGTACTAGTCCCCAATAAGAGTTTGAAATTTAAATTGTTTTCTCGATAGCTCTTGATCACCTTTCGTGCATACTCGTCAAGAGTTATCGTCGGATCGCCTAGATTTTCTGTCCATATTTGAAAGCTCGTTTCCGCGTTGGGATCAGATGAGAGTGGTGGGGAAAAAGTAACTATCGAAATTTTCTTACTATCTTGAGACCCTGGTCCGGAATCCTTATACGTCCAGTCGGAGGGATATTGAATTACAATACCGTAATAAGGGTTTAAATAAGTCAAAAATCCATTAGCCTCGCCTTGTTGTCCTCCGTTAGCATCTGTCAGGTTACAAGCTCCGTCGACTAGCTGCTTAAACATGTCCGTCGACAAATTTAAACTTGCGGCGCGTGGAGAAGAGGAATTAAAGTTTGAATTTGATTGATTCTGCCCCTCGACGTACTGGACTTGCGAAACGTTGGTAATACTCACTGACATCATTGTCATTATTATCATTATAACAGAGAACCTGAGGAATGACCTTCTCTTTTGCGCATACATATACACTGGCATCCTTACTTTCGAGACAACATGAATAAAAGCTTTGGTAACAACGGGTTTACAACTGCCTCTGCCCATGAAACTAATAAGATTTTACTGCTCAATGTAAGACCTGAAGTGAGACGCAATAATGGAATAGAAAAACCTTGAAACGTAATACGTAGTAAGCTTATATGGCAGGCACAATAATTACGAGAAATATAATCCCATGATATTTTTTCCCCATGTTATTACCCTCATTTTTGTGCTATAAGAGTGATTCATTCAAATGGAAACATTCGTACTATCATCTGAAAGCGTTTTCCTATCATTGATGTTACAATCAATAGTCTATTTTCCCGCGGGGTTCCTGTTACTTCACAGCAAACTTAAATCGTATCCTTTTCTTGTGGCTCTTCCTCTCTACATAGCCTGTGGTCTCTTCATGGATACTATTCTCCTCTCTGTTCTGGGTATTTTTTACATAGGAAGCGTCGGTTTGATAGTCATTACGTATTTCTTTTATGCTATAATACTGTTACGTCGCTCGCTCAAGGCTTTATGCACTGACATAAAACAGCAAATATTCAAGATGAAATTCGTTGACGCCCTTACATTAACAGTGTTTATCATTGTCTTCGTCGGTTTTTCATTGCTTGCAGGCTTTATGGAATGGCCTCAGACCTTTGAAGCGATCAACCACGGACTTCTCACAAGTACTTTGGTGCATAACCATAAAGTTGGATTTAATCTTGCGCTATTCGAGCCTCCGCAGCCTTTTTTTGAACCTTTTGGATTTCATTTGATGTCCGGCACTCTATCCCAGCTGCTAAATGTATATCCCGGTCAATCGGTTTTAGTTTTTTCTACGTTTATTCAAGTTCTAATTGTGTTATTAGCATACTCTGTAGTGTTTATGTTGACAAGATCGGCTGAGTTCTCTATATTAGCTCTAGCATCTGCATTTTATTTTTATCCTGCAATCCAAGGAGATTTTTCATTAATGGGACTCTACTATTCTGGCAACTGGCCTGCCGTTTTTGGCCAACTGGGCCTATTGCTATTTCTAGGTTGTATATCGATCCTCGATCCATTGAAAACTGTTAGATCTTACCTGATAATATTTGTACCAATTATAGGAACAGGGTTATCCTATCCGTCATTCATCCTTATACCGATCTTATTCTTGATAGTAATTGAAATAAGGAAATATGTTTCGCTAATAAAAGGAAAAAATAAACCTGCATACGTTCAGGTTTCAGTTCATGGAAAAGATAGTATCCATGACGATAAAGATGAAGGATTAACTTCCAAACCGGGAGATCGGCGGAACAAAAATTTCTTAACACCACGCAAACTAGCAGTCATAATTCCTTTAGTCGGCGTTTTGCTATTCATCGTAGGGCATCAAATTCAGTCGTTATCTGACGGTGATATCTGGCCGTTCAACAGTAAACTTCCAGCATATCCTTACCAGATGACAACAGTCGAGTTCACAAAAGATGTTACTACCCTAATCCTGGTTCTTTTCACTATGATACTGGCTGCTGACTCGCTAATCAGAAATACACATATCAATATGAGCATTTTTTACCTTTTGATTTCCGGAGTAGGATTATTGGCATCTCGCGAGATAAATGCGTTAAGTAATCTTTGGTTCTTTTTGCCTTCGCTTCTATATCCATTCTTGGTTTTATTTAGCTGGATTGCCCTCGCCACTTTTATCAACGACAAATGGGCCTTTATCGATAGACTATTAGGCCAGAAATTTCTGATCAGATCTTCTAAAATTAAAAGGAACAAAATACTACAAAAAGTTTTACTGCGAGTACCCAAAATGGCTCTATGCACAGTATTAATGCTATTTTTCTTCTTAACTCCGATAATCGACGATGTGACACTTGTAAACGCCAAGTACTGGGGCTATCCTAATAGTGAATTAACAAACGATCTTCCATTATTAATCTGGCTTAGCCAAAATACAAATTCGTCGGACGTTATCATGAATGACTATTCGAAAGAAGGAACTGCTGTAAACCTACTTTCATTAAAGAATACAACAGTAAATTATTGGCCAGAATCTGAAGAAGATATCACCAGATCAAAATTGAGTCAGATTGCATGGATCAGACCCGGGGAATTTCTAGAAGACTTTATCAAGAGATACGACGTAAAGTACATATTTGTGCCCTCCGATCCTATATTTTATAATCCAACCATGGATTATAAAATTTGGGATAACTTAATATCTCTTAAAAATACAACTTCTCCTCAATACAAGAACCTATATAATTCCTTTCCATTCTTAGAGAACGTGAAGGAAACAGGATCGGGAGCTGTGTACAAAGTGGTTCAGGGTCAGTTCGATCAAGAAGCAAGAAGTTAAGCCTATTGACATGATCAATTAGCATCCATCCATCCACGTTGATTAGAAATCCTCTCAATAAGTTAAGTATACCAAATAACGAACTTATGAATTAGTCCAATTAATTTGCCTGAAAATCTGAATCCATTTATTTTGCAATATGGAATAAATCTCGCCGGTTGTTGATACTGCAATCCCAGTCGTCTCAAAGGTAATTCCATCAATTGGAATAATCTCTTCTGGGACATTATAATCCCATTTAGTTAAAAATGTGCCATTATTTGTGAACTTTTGAATACGATGATTATTTTGGTCTACGACATAGATGAAACCCAATGAATCTGTAGCAATTCCTCCATTAGGGAACAGAATTTCACCATCTTGGGGATTTGGACAAGTCAACCCAGTTATGACATTCCTCTCTATCGAATCACACGGAGTTCCCCACTTTGTTACAAATGTGCCATTATTTGTGAATTTTTGGATACGATGATTATTTTGGTCTACGACATAGACGAAACCCAATGGATCAGTAGTAACACCTTTTGCACCGTTAAACTGTCCATCTCCCAAAGCCATAGGTCCAGCCCCATCCGGATCAACGCAATTCTTTTGAAAGTGGGGTGGCAAAGGAACATCGAGTCTGCACTCCGAGCCCCATAGTGTTACAAATGTGCCGTTGTTTGTAAATTTTTGTATGCGACTCGTACCACCAAACATTCCATGCTCAAGTGCAAAGACATTACCCGACGGATCCACAGCAACATCCTGTAAGTCAGAAAACTGGCCGTTGCCTGTGCCAGGAGATCCCCAGCCTGTTACAAATGTACCATTATTTCTAAACTTTTGTATACGATTTGTAGAATAATCTGAGACAAAAACATTTCCAAATCTGTCTGCGGCAATTCCAGAGGGATATCCAAATTTTCCATTGGTAGAGCCTTGGGAACCCCATTTTGTAATAAATGTGCCGTCCCCGGAAAGTTTGTAAACGGTCGAGTTAAATGGGAATAAAGTGTATATATTATTCTGCGAATCTATTGCTAGATCGGTCGGAAAGAACTTTTGCTTTCCTATCAAGACACAACCGTCATTTGGACCAAAGCTATCGATAGCTGAAGAAGGGCAGATGTCAGTATAGACCTTTATCAATTTATCATCTAGGGCCATTACTATGCCAGACACAGTGAAAACTGAAACTATCATGACGGCGACGAAAGAACATAGCAGGAAATTTTTATCGTAGCCTATACTTTTGTTGGAAAAATGCCAATTCGTCAGAAGTAAAAAAGGTGCTATATTGGCATTATAATCTTTGCCTTACTTGATAATATATTAGTGGTTCCAATCATTATAGGGGCAGTGCACGCGGTTATTGGTTAGTTTTAAAAGAGTATATTCACAGATGATATAGTGGTCTACAAACACTGCAATAACACTTGTGCCCCTGTAGGTGATACTATGGCTATAATCTAGCTTCAAGGCTTCACAACGCTGTTTGGCACTTAGTACATTTTATTTATTTTTCTAGCCACACTGTCCACCATACGAATAAGAGGATTTGCAATTTTTGCAGGTAGTATATTTAAGTAGTCTTGGACGTCTTTCTTGTCGATCAACGTTAGCTTTAGGTAAACTAGATATGAAATTATGATAGATAGCGTTATCCCTAACAAAGGATGCAAATTCAAGGTTGAGAAGAGATAGGCTAAGCCTAGCGGTATAGCTGTCATCAAGGCGATCTCTTTCCAGGGTATAAGCATTCCAATCCTTTTAGAAATAACAAGAGAGGCAATGAATCCAATGGCTGTGCCTAATGTGTAACTGAGTGCAGCGCCTGTCCCACCAAACCACGGAATTAAAACTAAATAAAGCAAAAGACGGGGTACGGTCGATGCAAGACCAATTATCAAGACATGCTTGTAATTGCCGTATGCATAAGTCAATATTCCAATGCCGTTCATTATCGCATTTGGGAGTACCGAAATCAGCAAAATTTTCAATGGTAATGAACCTTCACCATATCCGTAGCCGAAAAGTTGCATAACATCAACTGAATAAAAAATTATTGCAAAAGAGAGTGGTAACAAAATAATCAGAGAGACCTTTATTGTTCGCCAAGCAAACCTCTTCCGACCGTCCTCCATGGAACTTAGCGCAGGATATGTTGTTCCTTCCAATGCCCATATGACTGCAGATATTCCCATGGATATTTGAAATGCCACGAAATAGAAACCTGCCTGAGCTGAACCTTGGATTCCAAGTACTGCGATTGTTCCTAACTGTGCTCCAATTGTTTCAACTGATAGAGGTATCCAGCTTGCTACACTAGCCTTCCAAAGGGTTCGAAGAGAATCGCTGAACCTAATTAGCGTCCTCTTATGCGCTTGTCTTAAGATTGTTCTCATGTCAAACGCCAAAAGAGCTGAAGTGATTAGAGGAGTAGCCGTAAAAGCGATTATAACGCCCATCACCTCAATTCCAGACGAAAGCAAAATGATAAAAAGGAATAACTTGATGACCGATGAAATAGTTGACGCTATCAGCAATCTCTTTGTCTTTAAAGAGGCAATAATTATGGAACGAAGAACGACACTAACAGTAGATACCACAATTAATATCAGTGATGCAACCACCAAGACGAATCCGAAATAATCAAAGATCAAATAGCTACTAACTAAAATTATAATTGTAGAAGCGGTGAGACCTAAAGATATAATGAGGAAAGATGACTTTACAAAAACCGCTGCATCCTCAAATCTCTTTTCAATAAACAATTTACCCAGAAAACGCTGGACACCAAGGGGAACCCCTATAGCTGCAACGGAGATGATGATTGTAGCAAAAGAAATTAAAGCAGAAGAAATACCTACAATTTCAGGAGTTGTCATCCTAGATAATATGATCCAGAAGGCGTAGCCAATAATCATGGAGGAAATATTCTCGACATATAGATACGCTGCTCCTCTTCCAACTTGGAGTTTACTCACACTCTTGGCGACCTCTAATAGCCATTAGCCCTTCGGCTTGTATATATATGCATGAAAAATGCTCTCTTCATTCGGACTCGGATGTTCAGCTACTGTATGACGGGAGATAATTAAGCTGGCGTTACGGGTGTTAAATTAATGTTAGCGAATACAGGAATTAGTGGCAGGTGTCCTTTTCGCCTGCTATTGTAAAAGGCTACCACTAACCACTAACGAAAATCCAAAGCCTCACTTCCGTGGCTCACTTCTCTGTGAATGACCTTTGCGGGATTTCCTGCAACACTCACATCATCAGGAATGTCCTTTGTCACTACTGAGCCTGCCCCTACGAGAGAATTTTTTCCTATAGTTACTGGAAGAATAACAGAACCTGCACCGATACTTGCTCCTTGTTTGACAGTTGTTCTAAGTAGTCTCCAATTAGCGTTAATCTTAGGGTATTTGTCATTGATAAAAGTCACATTGGGACCAATAAAAACATCATCCTCAATTGTGACGCCAGTTGGAATGAATGTAAATGGTCTAATCTTAACTCGGTTTCCAATAATGACTCCTTCCTCGATGTACACAAATGCATCTATTTTGGATTCTTTGCCTATCTGACATCTATATAGGTTAACTTGATCATATATTCGACTCTCAGAACCAACTATTATGTCTTTAATCACAGAAAACCTTCTTTTATTCAAGTACCCTTAAACCCCTTTTTTCATTTAAACTTCGTCTGGCAGACGATAAAACATTAACGGTCATTGCACCAACAAGAGAGCTATTCTTGGGATTATCCGCTCCATAAATGCAGTCTACGAAGTGAGTAACCATAGATTTTATTGTGTTATTCTTAATAACCGGTACAGCTTTTTCCTCACCAGAATTGAAAACCTTGATATCTTGAGATAGTGTATCGATCGACATCGTCGCTTCTGTTCCTGTAACCATTACGATCCTCTCCCTTATTCCAGGTTGAATCCAACTTAGGGTTATTTGCGCTGACGTCCTGTCCGGCATTTCCATCACAATAAATGCCATATCTTCCATTTCTCTTTCAGTAGGTCGAGTATATGAAATTGAATGCGCATATATAGAGGCAGGCCATTCATCAGTCAAGTAGTTAATGATATCTATAGGATGAGGAAGCAAATCAAAAATAATGTCTCTCTTTGGGATCAATTTTAATTCATCAAGCCACGATAATTGCAGATAATTTATCTTTCCAATAGCTGACTTTTCTAAGATTTCTCTGGCGCGAATTAATGCAGCATTAAACCTAAAAATGTGACCTACAAGGAGAATTCGCCCGTTTTTTTCTGCCAGCCTCGCTAGCTTGAATGCATCTCTGCTGCTCATAGCCATAGGCTTCTCAAGCAAGATATGTTTATTATCTAGTAGTGCCTGATGGGCAAGGTAATAATGAGTTTCACTCGGCGTGGCAATGTGAACAGCATCAACCTCTGGGTTTTTCAAGCATGCTTCAACTTCAGTAAATAGCATAGATGATGGAAGATTAAGCAGATCACCAATTTTTGAAAGCCTTTCCTTGTCTGGGTCAACAATGCCAAAGAAACTAAACTCTTCATTTTTTGCTTCCTTTTGGAACGTAATGTATTCATGTGCTAATTTACTTCCCCAATAGCCGGCCCCAAGAAGCGCTAAACTAACTTTTTTCCCCATGCTAGTCCTGCTTCCTTCATCCTTTCTGACTCATACAACTTGTCATCGTAGAATTGTTCAATCATTTCTATTACATATTCCTGATTTTTATGTTCAAGGGTAGGGTAAATTGGAATAGAAAGTACTGTGTCACTCCATTGATTTGTGAAGCTCAGGTCAATTCCATTCTGATATACCTGGCATGCAGGCTGTTTATGTACAGGTATAGGATAATGTACGCTAGTAGATATATTATTAATCGAAAGCCAAGCGCCCAATGAGTTTCGTTGCTTGGTTCTAATTGCATACATATGATAAACAGGGATACAGTTGGCATCCGACTCTGGGGGAAGGATCAAATCTCCTACGCCGTACAGCTCAGTATAGTACCTTTTTGCCAAAGTTCGTCTTTTTTCATTCCATTCGTCAAGGTGCTTGAGCTGTACCCTGCCTATAGCAGCATTTACAGAATTTAGCCTTAACGTGTATGCGATCCTGTCGTGGGTATACTTCGTGACACGACCCACATCTCGCATCTTCTTGGCAGATTCGTAGACTTTATTGCTATTTGTTGTGATCATTCCGCCGTCCCCACAAACCGTCATATTTTTTGTAGGATAAAAGCTAAATACTGCTGCCTCCCCGAAACAACCCACTTTTCTCGCTTTGTATGTTGCACCGTGAGCTTGTGCAGCATCTTCTACTATAGCAGCACCTTTATGTTGGGCAAACTCCTTGATTCCATCCATATTACAGGGATGCCCATAAAGATGTACGGGGATTATGTATTTTACAGGATAATTAGAATTCGCAAACTTCTTCAAGGATTCAAGGGACATCAAATAGTCGTTGCCAATCTCGCAGAAAATCGGTACGCCTCCAAGTATCGATGAGCCACTAATAGTTGCAATAAAGGTAGCAGAGGGTGTTATAACTTTATCCCCTGGTTTGACACCAAGCGAATAGAAAGTCAAGAGAAGGGCAGAAGACCCTGAGTTAACTGCTACCGCATAGTCAGTTCCGATATATTTTGCGAACTCTTCTTCAAACCTAAATACGCTTTCGCCTCCAACAAGCATCTCACTATGAAGAGCATTAACAGCTGCCTTCTCCATGTCTTTGGTAAAAGTAGGTACTGTTAGCGGAATCAATTAGCAGAAGGAAGAATTAGATGTTTTATTAACATTGTTAAAATATTCTATTGGCTTACCATGTTGCTTATTTAATAGGATTGTGGTTGAAATGGTAAGCTATACAACCTGTAATGGTTATGCATATGGATCATCGAATGCTACCATTTTGATATGGCTTTCCTAATGCCTATCTATGATGGAGCGTTAGATTATGGACTATGCCCCTTAATCTGAATCTATGGAAAATTCATAATGATCATGGCTGCAATTGCTAAGCCGTACCGTCTGAGTTCTACATCTATACTCCACTATATGTTTACCCGTACTCGAGAGCTTGATAGCCTGTGGGTAAGGGCAGAAGAATCCATTAAAAAGTACATGAACTAACTAGGAGTAAATTTTCCAAAGAATTATTACTAATAAACTTGTACGAAATTGTTTGGTAAAGTTAGAAAATTTGGTGGACGTGATTCTAGTTAAAGCCGATCCGATAATAAACCAACCGACTATGAGAGACCAGAAGACCATAAAATCTCTTAGCAAACGATATTCAACTTTGGTGCTCGCCTTTAATAGAGGAGGGATGATGGAGCTGCCCAAAGAAAAAATTAAAGAATTAATTAATAGTTATGGAGGAACCAGGTTCAAATTTTTTAATCTCAGAGTACCATCAGGATCTCCCGCATTACTTCCGTATCTTCCTTTTTTTTGGACCTGGGCGTTTGCCAAGTTGCTCTGGCACAGGCCCAAAGTTGTCCATGCATGCGACTTGCAGGCAATGCCACCATGTTATCTATATAAGAAGATGTTTGGAAATAAAAGAAAACTAGTATTCGATGTTTTTGATCGATTCGGAATGAATTACGTACCACTAAAGAGTAAACGACTGTATTCATTAACCAATTCGTTTGAAGAAAGGCTAGCAGAGGGGGCAGATGTCCTGATATCCGTGTCTGAAGAATTAATCAATACTTTTCAAAGGAAGCCAAAAGAATGTGTGCCAATTTTGAATTGCTCCGAGGACTACCACATGAAACGACTCACAACCCCGAAGGGGAACACCTTAAAATTGGCGTTTACAGGTCACATCCGAAGACACCGCGGGCTTGAAGTCTTGCCCTCTGCGATAAACAACCTGACAGAAGTTGATTTGGTTGTTACTGGCAGACTTGAAGATGAAAAATTACTGAGAAGTATTAGGAATATTTCCAACATTACTTACCTGGGATTTTTGGAACACAGCGAGGTAATAGCAGTAGAATTAAACTCAGATGCGATGGTTGCACTATATGATCCGAATTCAAACGCACAGAACCAGTACGTGGTTGGGAACAAACTATTCGAAGCGATGATGTGTGGTATCCCGATAATTACAAATGTAGCAACTAAAATAGTCAATGAAACTCAATGTGGGATAGTAGTAGAATATGATGTTGAACAAATAAGTCAGGCGATACTTACGTTAAGGGATAATCCAGAATTGCGAAAGAAACTAGGAGATAATGGACGTAAAGCATTCTTGCAGAAATATAATTGGACTGCCATGGAACAGAAATTATACAAGGTTTATGAACAGTTACTTCAAAATCCGAGTTAATAGGGCAATAAGTCATTTTGGTATGTTAGTATGTTAGTATGTTAGTATCCATACTAGAGAATTCTGTTATCGATCTTTGCCCCGTTTATAGGTACTTGGAGATCCTTGCAACTGAAGGTAATAGATATGCAGCCTAGAATTTTCTAAAAGAATGGAGTTAGGAAAGTCGGCGACCAAATCTTATTTCTGGCGAATCCATTCTATGAATGGTTGGTTGCTGCTGACGTATCTCCGAAGAACACCAGCGTACAAACATGAAAAAGTAATAGCTAGGTTGTCGTATACAAATAAGACGAGTTGAAATTTGCAACCTCCTATTACTACGTTATCCTCAGTGATCCGCAGCGATGGCAAGATGCAAATCGTCCTCTTTTTCAGCACGTAACTGGAGGATAGATGAATACAAAGAAAGAACTGACCTTATGAAGGTTTATATCCTTAATCAGGAGTATAAGCTACTTTATGATTATTCCATTATTGAATTTTATTTGCGGGATTAGTATCATAGTTTCAGCTTTACCTCTGGGAATCTTGCATCCTAATTCGGTATCCGCTTACTATTCAGTGATGCGGGATTGGAAATGTTGGATGGACGATGAAAACGATGAGGAAAAAGAATGGTTTTGTTGGTCAGGTTATTGTGATAGTCATGTTAAGGAGGGACAACCCAACGGGTGCAACGATCTACCTCCGTGCAATCTTGATCCTGACATTGATAGCTGTTCGGCTGGAACTCCATTAGCAAGAATGAAGACCAGCCAAGAGGGCCTCAAGTTTCTTGAAAGACATGAAGGTAAAGCTGGAGATTTGCGGCCATGTGGGCCGCTAGATCAGAGGGCTTGCAAACTAACAGCGGATATTTATGGTCTTTACAATGATCCAGTAAAACCAGTAGGCCATTGCACAGTGGGAATTGGCAGTTTAGTTCATCATGAGCCATGCACCTCACAAGATATCATACAATATCAAGCAAAATATCCTGGTGGGATGGATCTCAGTGAGGTATTCCAACTACTTGCAGATGATGTAGGAATAGCAGAACACGAGGTTAACAGCAAGGTGGTGGTGCAGCTAACTCAAAATCAGTTTGACGCCCTGGTGAGTTTTACATTTAACATGGGAGGAAAAACTCTTAGTAACTCCAACCTACTTAAAAGTATCAACACTGGAAATTGCTATCCTTCTGCTATAGAAAATGGTTTCATGGGATTCACACATGCAGGCAGTGACGCCCATGCCCGGGACATGAGACGCGCTGCCGAAATTAATTTGTTCAACAATGGTGTTTACTCATAATCGATGGTCCGGCAAAGGTGGGGCGGGCGGGTGTAACAGTAACGGTAATGACTAGAAAAAGGTTTTAACCTTAAGCGTATATTAATGCATGTAAGAGATATTGATCTGGGTAATAGATACTCAGTAAAAATATCAGTAGAAATGAAGAGTATTAACTGCTTAAGTGAGAATAGTGCCTGAATTGCAGTGATAGACTAAATGTAGTCTAATCTGGTAGCTGAGGATAACGTAATTGGTGCAAGCTATTCTGCTTTTAAGGCACACGATAAACGTCAGCGATTGGAAGGTGATTTTAGAGGGTTACCTTCAGCTCAGCTGGGAAAGAGCTCAGTGGATATAATCATTACTGCTCCTTTATCTAAGAAAACACCCACCATATAGAACTTGCTAAGATAGACAACGATATGATTCTAAAGCGCGGTGGCACCTAAGTCATAACATAGATCAATATGCCAACCCCAGAATTTATAACCTAGTGCTTGCAACCAGCAAACTATGTTATGGTGGGAGTTCTACAGAGTTAATAGGCCATCATTTGCCAAGGAAGTCGACTGGATTAGAGGTTATCAATGCATAAGGTCAATTCCAGACCCATAACTGACCGTACGCTTATCTTCTTGTCCTACATCATCGTAAGCTCATACATTTCCATTTGTGGGAATATGTTTTCTCAAATTCTACGACTTTAATAAATAAATACCTTTGAATTATCAGAAATATAGATTGTCGTCCCAACAACTCCTGCTTGAGTATACTCCTATCCGTCGTCAAACTCCTTCTGATTTCATAGCCCTCCAGACACAAGATGAAAATAAAGAGTCATAATTCAAGTAGAAAGAAAGAAAAAACCTCGAAGACATGGTTGATGGCGAACTTAGAAGGAATGGTGCTACATAAGGCGGCTTATGAAGATGATGATAACATGATTACGCATATTTACAGACTATTATGCATAAAAAAGTTCAATTACCTGTCAATGACAAGATATATATCACTTGGTTGATATTGTAGTGGTCAGATCGGCTAACTCTGTTATATTCGATCCACGAGTGAAAAAGATCACAGATTCACTAAAGAAAAGATATTCTGTATTAGCGCTGGGCTGGGACAGGTCAGGAGTCTCCCGGGGATTAACTGAAAGTGATAAAGCAAAAATGAAGCTATTTAAGTTAAGAACATCGTTCTGGAAACCATCACTCATCCGAATGTTTACAAGGTTGCTGATTTTCTTTCCACTTTTTTGGTCGTGGCTTATGATAGAATTATTTAGAACCAGACCGGCGGTGGTGCATGCGTGTGATTTAGATACTGCTGTTCCTTGTTATATATACAAAAAGATCTTTAGAAAAAAATTAGTATTCGATATTTTTGATAGATATGCCATGGTGTTTATTCCCCGAAGGTACAAGACATTCTATCGAATTATTAATTCTCTTGAAGAAAAAATTAGTCAGAAGTCAAATGTCGTAATAATAGCTGGCGGGGAAAAGGTTACATCCACTTTTAAAACGACACCACCGCGTTGTATTACAGTCCTAAACTGTCCCGAGGATTATCAGGAAGTCGAAACTACAAGGTCAACAAAAGAAAATGATAATGTCCTAGAGATTTCTTACACTGGGGGAATTAGAAGAGGACGCGGGCTGGAAATCATAGGCCACATACTAAATCATATAAATAATGTCGAGTTTGTAATTGCCGGCCCGGTTATGGATAAACAAGTTCTAAAGGAGTTGGGAGCTCTGCCTAACATTCGGTATAAGGGCAATCTTATACCGACCGAAGCTATAGAAGTGGAACTAAATTCACAGGCCATAATAGCTCTATACGACCCAGAATTACCTTGGAATACGATTACATTACCCAATAAGCTATTCGAAGCGATGATGTGTGGTATCCCGATAATTACAAATATAGCAACTGAAATAGTCAATGAAACTCAATGTGGGATAGTAGTAGGATATGATAACGTCGAACAAATAAGTCAGGCGATACTTACGTTAAGGGATAATCCAGAATTGCGAAAGAAACTAGGAGATAATGGACGTAAAGCATTCTTGCAGAAATATAATTGGACTGCCATGGAACGTAAACTGTTCAACATTTATGAGGAGTTGATTTAAAATCTTATTTGAATACAATAAGACTAGACTCTTACTTTTTGATGCGGATGAAAACTACATAGCGTATAGTTCAGATGAATTCGAGCACTGTTTCCGATAAGAGGATTTAATGCAATTATGCATAAATCTTATGGCTAGCTCGCTACGACTAGGACCTTGTATTTTATACCCCCCCGCGACTAATCTCGTTACCTCAACCAACACCATTTTCAGTAACCCATTTAATTTAAGTTACAGGATCGAAACCTATGCCATTACCATTTCTAAACTCATATGCGTGTTAATTCCTTAATAGGCCAGATTCCCACTGGTAAAAATGCTACTCGATTCCTATCCGGCCTTCAAATAGAGGATTCATCTGGATGGTGTGCTTACTCCGTCGTGCGAATGAGTCTATATATCTTGCCTTGGTCACTCCAAATGCCAGACACTACATAAAGATAGCCATCTTCTCCGACTTCTAAATCAGTGATCCCTCCAGTGAATCCCTGCGCAAAAATTGCGTTTTCGACCTCTTCTTTATTATCAACTACTTTGTCAGAATGTGGGCCATCAAGAATAATCTGGTTTCTGCTTCCACTTAGTTCGAATTGATAGAGATTTCCGTTATGAACATCTCCTACAAAAATGTCATTTGCATATCGTTCACCTAGCATATCAGAGTCAAAAAATTTCAGTGCGGTAAAGCCGCTACCATTACCCTTCCATGTCAATTCAGGTTCGCTATATTTGCCTTTTCCGTTAAAGCCTACCAAGCCTTTGGGGATACCCTCTGTAACATTTGCTAAGCTAGTGATACTCCCTCCGTCATCATACCAAATACCTTGAACTTTTCTCCACCCGCTATTAAACCCAGGCTCTACAACGTTAATTTCGTCACCATAGACTGGCCCGTTTTCAGTATCCCATAAATTACCTGTAACAGGATCAAAATCAATTCCAAAGCTATTTCTTATTCCATAAGCATAGTACAAGTTTAGGGGATGTTCATCTCCAAGTATGCCATCTCCTACCGGTTTCCCATCCTGAGTGACTCTAAGTATGCCTCCTGATCCATTTGGTTTTTCTCCATTCTCAATATTCTGAGCCATTGTGCTGGGGAGTGTTACCTCGTCGAATAGATCGCCTATCGGAACATATACGTTCCCGTCGGGGCCGACCGTTATCGCTCCACCATTATGAAAGGGTCCTGGGTGTGCGGGTAAATCCAGTATTAGTTTAGGATTTACCAATTTATTATCTATAAATTCGTATTTATATATTCTATTACCGATGGGAGACCCACCATCCCTATTAGCTTCGGTAAAATATAAGAAAACATACGTATACCCTGGAGAACTCTTCAGTACTGAAATTCCTAGCAGACCTCTTTCTCCGGGGTCTGGGGCTGAGACATTAACATCAAGCACGGGCTCACTTTGAAGTGCGCCATTTATTATTCTAAATATAGTACCGTTAGAAATCTCTAAAAGTAGAATATCGTTATTATCTAAGAAAGCCATGCTTGTTGGGTTCATTTTCCCCTCAAACACTAATTCTGCTTTTATGTCCTTGTCTTTGAATTTCATTTCAGGATTTGGTTGTCCTTCCGTTTCCTCATACATGATTTCTTCATTAGTGAAGTTTGAGAGAGGTCTACTCCCAGCCCCATCCTGTTCCTGACCACGGGCAGAAAAAATATTATAACCTGTTACTGAAATAGAAAATACGTTGGTACATAGTATTGCGACCTCAATGGCCTTCAGATATTTAGAGAAAATCCCCTGCGTATAAGCGAACATGGATGCCTTAAGACTTCAGATTGAACTTTATTATAAATATTATGTTTAAATTAAATCTTGGTTATTAGCCTGAAGGATGATCCAACTGCAAATATCGTTGGGATTTAACCTTCCCTCTAACCTGTCCTCGTTCAGAAATATTTGGATTATCTTGATCGCAGTATTTGGAATCACGAGATTTAGAACCTCAC
>JAATVS010000569.1 GCA_014523695.1 Nitrososphaerales archaeon TH5895 | reverse complement strand
TATGAACCCATCTTAGATTTGTTATTTTTCGACCAGGATTTTACTATGACTATTGCAGAGATAAAGGCTATGGAGATGGCTAAGTTAATACTGGGGCTAGAAGACAAGGCTTCTTCCCAAGGTATTCCAATTCCTTCCTGTTTTGCGTGTTCAGACACCGACCCGGGTAGTTTAATGTCTATTAGCGATTTATTTTGATTGTTTGAATTCGAAGATTTACGGTCTTCAATAACCTGTCTGTACTTTTCAAGGTATGATAATGTTTGTTGTAGAGGCAGGCCAAGAACATCTGGGATATCACCCAAGGTTAAAAAGGAATTGCTTGGGTTTTCTATGATGTGATGAAAATATCCTGCTGCATTTACGAAGGTAATCGTGCCACTACCGTACTTCTTCTCCATCGCAAATGGTGCAACCACTTGGTGAGCTACCGCACTAACATTATTGATGTTCTTATCATAGACATAAAACGACTTTACCTTTAAACCATTGATATTAATTAACCCGTTGGATGTAGCAGTAATAGATTTATTCTCTACGGTAATATCTTGTGCCTCTCCAGAGATATTCGTTATTGAATTTTTGTAGGTGGTCAGGCTGGTATTGCGACCGACAATGGTGTCACTAATTGTGTCATCACCTAGTCGACTGGAAGAGGATAGAGAAGATAAAGACGAAGCTGTGTCAGTATTAGCCTCAGTAATACTAGTAATACCATTGAATTTGGTAAGGTTGCCTGGTTTGATCGACAATAATTTACTAAACATCCCCTTCGAATTTTCTATGATATTATCATTATTATTATTATTTTTATTTCTATTATAGTAATATTCTGAATCTATTACTATAAGATTGCCTCCGTTTTTGACGTAATCTAAATAGTAATTGGAAAGTTCTTTGCCATTATCAGCATGAGTATTATTGTTGTTTTGATATGGCCGGGGGAGAGATGAAGTTTCAGTAGTATTAGTAGCAGTACAGCAATCAGTTATAGGAGGATCGAAGGGCAATATTACATATTTTTTAGAAAAAGCAGACAAATCACCCTCCGGAAATAGACCGTATCTTGATTTAGATAACGCGAGTATACTAAGAGGATACTGTTTTTTGTATTTCTCTTGCGTCAAATAGGAAAATAATGATGAAAACAATGATGCGTTGTTATATTTCGAAACCGGCGCACCATTATCATTACCACTACCACTATCGATAGGTTTAGAACCATAGAAGAAGCGCAGGAACTGGTTTAATGGTTGTTGAGCATCTTTTCTGTAAATCAGCGCAACATCATTATAACTATTACTGTCCTCCGCTAGGTGTGATAATTGGGAGCGCGAGGGAGGCTCCGGAGAGGTGAGAGGAGGAACTTCTAAAAGTAAGTAATTATTATCCTCGTACACCCTTGGGAAATTATCGAGCGAGAACAGAACGAATGGATTGATTGTAGTTGGAAAAAGAGAGTATGATGGTCCTGATAACTGAACATATCCATTTTTCTTTGGGAATAAAACATATTTAGTGTCAGTATCTTCCAGTTGCTCATAGAAGGTTTCTAAATTTGAAGCATTAAAAATCGACGAGCTTTGAACAAGCTCGCGTATTGTCAGCGGCGTGAAGCCGAAGATTTTAGTAATTATTCCGCGCCCAGCAGGATCGGCCTCACTCTCAGGCATTGCCACATTATAGATTCGTGAATCATTGGTCAGCTCGCCTTGAAAAAAACTGAGAAAATTCATCTCTGATACTGTAGGAAAATCCCTTCGTGATCCCTCGTTCACTGGTAAATGAGAAATTGAGCCAACGTACCCTGCGAAGATAAACACAGACATACAGCTTAAAGTAACAACTATTCCAAGAATCATTCCACTAACTAACGGCCGCCATTTCAAATAATGGCTTCGTTTCAAGTGAGAAGAGGAAGAGTACGAACTGACTGCGTTATACGATATTATTTTGTACACCAGCAAGGCAGCGAAGGATGCCATACTAGCCATGAGATATTTACCTGTTCTGTGTTCAAGATAATGAGGCCCGGCTAGTAAGGCAATAACTGCAATTATCCCGAAAACGAAGACTTCCTTTTCGAATCTCTTAAAAATGTAAGAGAGAAGAAATGCTAAACCAAATAGCCCTGGTACACCAAGTTTCATAGGAATGAAATACCATGGAGTATTGTAATCTTGCAACAGATCGACTTGCGATCGTATTTCAAATTCCGAAAGGTTTTCCCACACTATGAATGTAAACAAATACAGATAAGATACAATTGAAACTGTAACTATAGATAAAATAATCCTGCAGAGCTTGTGAATTTTCTGCTGGTAGTAATAACTAACTAAATTGTTCGGTGTTTTCCAAAGACCTAAAATAGATATCGTCTTTAGTATTTTTTCCCTGACCCTTTCAAAAGCCTTAATTAATGTTTTCTTAATTTTTCCTTCAATCTTGGTAACAAAATGGCTTTTTATTATTCCAGCTCTTATTGTATGCAAAATAAACATTACAGACACAAACATAAAAGAAAGAGATATGAGAGGATAGTTCGATATAACTCTAATCACATAATATTCCGTTGGCGAAATAAAGAGATCAACTAAAACAACCAATATCATCGCGCACAAAAACGAAGCAAAAACAGAAGAATAGAAGGCATTGTAAGGAGATACTATTGGCCTACGAATGAGTACTACCATGATAATAGATATTATTATAATAAAAAAGTAAAATTCATCATGAGCTAAAATACCCAGGAACGAAAGTGCTGTTATTGTAATGACAGAGGTAGCGACACCCGCAACACGATCTCTAGATACAAAAAGTTTAACGGTACTAGTCGCGTTGGTTTTTATTTTATTGATTATCGCTCTCACTCTCTGCTTTTCTTGAATAATTCTTACGTTTCCTATTAAGCCTAGCAATGTAAACCCAGCGGGAAGAGCAATAATAATTAAAGGAGTCGTAATGTCAGGATGGTTCACACCGACGAATGTGTTTGGAGTCCCCACATCGTACGTGATATCTGAAACCCGGGCAAGAATGCTAACAGATGATCCTATATTCAAAGGTGGAGAATTAGCTGTCATATCAAGTACTACGATCCAACCAAACCCTGATCCTAACATAAACAGTGTTGCCGCCAATGCAGCTGCTCTCCTTCTTCGTTCCGAAACCCATTGTGTAAAGAAGTAATAAAACGCAATGACAGGCATAATATTTAGAAAGTTGATTGAAACATATGCATTCACTGAAGGAACACCTGATAAATTGAAAAATGCAGCCAAAAGAGAAGAGAATAATGGCGGATTCCATATAGCATCCCCGCCGGATGCTGCAATGTCTTTAAAAAAGCCAGAATTTATTAAGAGAGCCCTTCCATGATGGAACCATTGATCGACAACAATTTTACCTTGATCAAGATAATATGTATAAAAAACCACAATCGCAAAAAGACTGGCAAAAATGGTAACTTGCCAGATATTTTTGTCTCTACTAAAATGCGACATTAGTTTATCTATAGACGAATTGAAACTGTGATATTGGCTAATGTGATTATATGCGGACGTAAGAATTGGTACTATCTTCACCTTTTGATGCAAAACAAAAAAAGCAAGGATTATGCCATAAACAATGATAAGTATAACGCTGGTCAAGTTCGGAATATTCAGAACGGGCTCTGTTGTTTCGTCTACTCCTATGGAAGCTACGACATATCCAGTTAATCCTGTAATGAGCATACTGAAGAGATAAGCAACTAAAATCCTCGGCAAAGGTTGTCTTAATATAAAAAATAGTGGTATAGTACTATCACGATTTCCATTCCTGCCTGAAAGCATTTTAACAGTGGCGTATCCGGGTAGAAAAAAACAAAGAACAATGGCCGCTGATACGAGCAGAAAATTAACTGGGGAACCAAGTAACTGCTCCCATGCTATGAATAATCGTTCATTTTCAGCTGGGAGAGAAGAATTATAAAGAAGTCCCAGACTGATAACTACTAGCAGACTAAGATACGCGATAACGAAAAGAGCGTTTGTTGTGTTAGCCTGATCGGATATTTGGTTTATCTTATTCTTCTCCGTCAAGTCAGAAGTTAAAGGACCATCATTTTTGGCAAATCGAGATGAATTAAGACTGCGTTTACTACTGCTATTTTTGCTAAGGTAATCGCAGGAGTAATATTTGGTCATGGCGAAGATTAGAATAGATAAGATAATAGATAACGGGACTGCGATTTCAAAAGACGTCACCAGCAACACTGAAAGGAAATAAAATACTAGAAAGCCTGAAAGTAGTGATCCTGGTAAGATTAAGATATTATCTTCGCGGCAAATAGGAGAAAATACAAGTTGTAGAATACGCAGCGAATAGGCATCATTGTGTGTAGCATTTTTAGGCTTCATTCCCGTCTACAGAATTTAAAATATACTAGAAGACAGATGTATTAACTTTTGGTGACGTTTAGTCTTCAAGCAAATCCGAATACATTCTTGGTATTGGCATCGTCTTATCTTTACTTACACTATGGCGAACTGTTAGGCAATCTTAATCAATATCCAAATATGAAACATTTAGGATTCTCCACTGGATGTGAAATAATTCATGTTATAGGCAAAAAAGTATTCTACGAGCGTTCATGACGCAAAATCCTCTGGCATTTAACTTTCTTTGAAAGAACCTGATTATATAGTAATTCTAACTTTTCCACTACGTGGTCGATATGAAATTTACTCTCAACTTTGAGCCTTCCTTTGTTTCCCATATCTTGGCATATGGTTTTATTGGATAGCAGAAAGATCATCCTTTCAGCCCATGCATGCGAATCATGAGTAGGTAAGATAAAACCATCAATACCTTCATCAATTATCTCATAAAAGGCTCTCTGATCTGATACGATTACCGGTTTACGCATAGCAAATGCTTCTAATAAAACCAAACCGAATCCTTCAAAAAAACTAGGTAATACTAACGAAGAACATTTACTTAACAATTCAATTTTCCTTTTATGCGAGATTAAGCCAGTGAATTCAATATTCTGCGTCAAACCTAATTCCGTAACCATTTTCTCCCACCTACCGCGCAAAGGACCATCCCCTACAACAATAAGCTTTGCATTTTGTATTTTTTTAACTACATCCTTAAATGCTGATATTACAACATCAAGATTTTTAGAAAAAACTAGCCGTCCGATAAAGAGTATATAATTCTGATAGTCATGTTCAAGTTCAAAATCGTCATAATTTCTAAGATTTATCCCATTAGGAATGACCACTATTTTATTTTTGACATTAAATCTGATAAGATCTTCTTTGGTAGCATAACTGACGGCATGAATAATATCAGCGGGTACCTTAGCGGTAATCTTTTCAAACAATGGTCCTAAGAGAGTAAGTATCCTCGACGTGTTATTCTGAGCTGTCCATCTGTTCCAGTTATCAGGAGAATTTGTGGTAAAAATAGCATGATTAGTAATTACAACAGGTAAATGGTTAATTTTCGCCAAAATACTTCCCGCTATAGCGGACGTAAAGTTATTAGCATGTATGATATCTATCTTTTTATCAGTTATTAGCTTCGAACCCCCTACGATTGCATTGATGATAAATCCTGTATTTTGTGATATTGAGGGTGGCAGTTCGCCTTTGTGTTTGATTATAGGCTTAACTATATGTATAGTGATACCATCAGCAATAAATTCAGGGTTTGTTTTATTAACACCTTCAAAATGGTTACATATGACGAATATATTATGCCCTCGCTTAGCCATCTCTACAGCCCAATCGTAAAACACAATTTCACCGCCACCTCTGGTTGTTGAAAAGAATTGAGATACATACAATACATTCAAAACTAAGATGACCTTACAGGCATTTTTTTACTCAACTCTGTCATACATAAAGGTTGTTATATAGCGTAACTTCAACTTCAAGCAGAAATAGAATGGAGAAGTGTATCCTCACCCGGTATATGTAATCAGTAATTGAGGAATAATAAAGGAATTGAAGAGACAGAGTCACGCGAATTATCACATAGATTTCATCGTGCCCGGCGATTTCACGGCGTATCAGGTATAAATCTACAAAATAATTAGTGCAATACCAGGATTTTTGTACTAATACTAACCCAGTACGAGACCTATTGTTGTCATTAGTAGATCTCGGATCTGAATTAATTTAGAGCTTCACTTTTTTGGGGTTTCATATCCAGAAAGAAGGAACCATTAATATGTATATATATGCCGCACCAACAAAAAGATTTTCATAGAAAAGAAAACCAATTCGAATATAATTGCAGTTATTCCTGCGCATAATGAATCAAGTACTTTAGGCGAAATACTGACACAAACTAAAAAATATACAACTAGTATCATCGTGATAGATGACGGATCCAGCGATAGCACCGCCAGTATTTGTCATTCACTAGGTGTAATAGTTATACGCAATAGTCGTCGCATGGGAAAAGGTTTAGCTTTAAAACGAGGATTGATTGAGGCATTAAAACATGATCCAGATATCGTAGTCATATTGGATGCAGATGGTCAACATAGTCCCTCAGATATTCCAAAACTTACAAGGCCAATTGAAGAATTAGAAGCTGATATTGTAATTGGGTCCAGGTATTCGAAGAAGACCGCACAAGAAATTCCGAGACTAAGAAAATTCGGATTATCTGTAATCAACAAGCTCAGTAGTTACCTAATAAAAACTAGAATCAAAGATAGTCAAAGCGGATTTAGAGCTTATGGTAAAAGTTCTGTAGGAAGAGTACTCAGTTATACTTCCACAGGATATGGAGTAGAGACCGAGCAATTGGCACTAGCAGATCTATATGGATTTCGAATTATGGAGGTACCAGTGAAAGTAACATATAAAGGACTGACTCACACATCCAAAGCTAATTCGTTTTATCACGGTAGTATTATAGTGTTTACGATCATAAGGATCGTTGTAGAAAAAAGGTCTCTACTGATTTTCGGAGTGTCTGGTCTAATATTGTTGGTTGGCGCTATCATTACTGGCATAGATATGATACACATTTTCAATGAAACAAGGTATTTCAGTATTCCCCTAGCACTGATTAGCCTAGGGCTATTGCTTATCGGCTCGCTGCTTGTGGTAATATCCTTTATTCTGTACACTTTAAAGAAAATACGAGAGAAATAAGAGATAGAGATGATGCACGGTCAGCAGATGTTCTTAACAAAGCGGTTGAATTGACACCAGATGTTTAGATAGATTAGGATATTAGATCTTTTCAGTCTGCAAGCTCACGAGTTTCTGCAACGTACAGGTGTTTCAAATGTATTACGTGACAGAATTGAGCGAGTTTTCGGAAGTTTACTCAATAATGCATAAGATTTTACTTCGTATGGCTCTATAACAGTGTCACTATTTAGAGATACTTCGATTAAAAGATAAAAAAAATCCATTTTGGATATAGACAAACTGGTGATTAATATGTCAGGACATTAGGCTCAAAGCACTCTTAAAACATTACTTTCTGGTGTTGACTGACGATTGCTTTTAGTCTTCATCTAACCTGTTAGAATTACCTAGCCCAGGCATCTTGATCTTTTTTAATGTATTCCATATAGTAAAAAAAGAGATATCTTGTATGTATGATAGCAAAACCTACATTGTCGAAGGAATCTGACCTGGAGCTAATGTGTTAAATGCATTAGCTAACGAATAAACGGACTACCGAATTATTATGTTTGGTAGACCGACGGGATTTTTAAGATTTAAAAGCAAAAGCTAGTACTATAATGTCGCAATTCCATTTTCTAACAAACGGTTTAGCTATCCCTTGTTCTACACAATTTGTATCTTTCCAGTAGTTGGAATGCAAGTACCTGCAGCAACTGTGCACCTGAGTTTATGGCCGTATGATGAAATCTTAAAAGCGGCTAATAAATATATTAGTTAACTAACAGGTAGGCAATCCGATACTCCTTCTCTGCCAGTTGTTTCCATACCCATTTAAGTCTAGACTTTTCTAGCTTTTGGTATATGGTTCTGACGCCCCAAATTTGGACGGCGTACCTCGATTTTCTTGACTCATTTTATGTATCGGAAGAAAGGGATCTCTTTTAGATCTACCACTAGTCAAAAACTTAAAAGGAAAAGCTAATACTATATAGGCGATATGTCAACCTTTGACAAATGCTAAGCTTTGGTATGTAGTAGACGTAGTGCTTTTTTATACTTGCACATTGAAATTGAACTACTCTACTGGAAGCAAATGATCATATCGAGGTACAGAATTCTGAAACATTTATGTACTGCAGAATCATATATGCAATAAACAAAAAAACCCCCGATAACTATCCAAGATAAGGTAATCATCAAGCTGCAAAAAGGGATATGCAAATGTTCAAATTCATTTGCTTGATCATTACGTATATAGTGACGATACACTCTTTCATAGAACATACATACATCTATGTTCTTTAGATTAGTTCGGAGGAAAACCATCTTAACACGCTACATAACTATGATGCAAGCATTGTGTACAGTCTTCTCGAAGCGCCAAACAGGAAAGCTGCAGAGGTGATTGGATAACAGAGGTTAACTTCATAGCGTCCCTAACTGTTAATAGTCAGTTAGTCAGATTTTGTTGTGGAACTAGCTATTCGATTAACCATACCTTTGCCTGGAAGAAAAGGCCAATACGTCATAGATATGACATAAACTTCTAACTTGGGCAAACTATTAGGCAAAGGGTAATCGGTATCCGAATATTAACTATTTGGGAATATTTAGATATTGATTGTCGGCTAAGAAACGCATCGTCTAACTTTTTAAGATATCTTTATACCCTTTCCGAGCATTAAGTCGGGCCCTAGCGCTTGCCTGAGCAGGTTATCAACATCTTGATTTCGGTCTTTCCATTTACTCGGATTTATTGATTTGATCGAAACTCTTCCTATTGGAAGAATTCTCTGTAAGGAAGTAAAACTTCAACCCACTGACACGAAAATGTCAAAAGAGTTTAACTTTATGAATAATCTTAGGCCAACATTGACAGTGCCAACTAGACAAATAAAGTGCACACCAAATCATGCTAAGACCCAGACCTACGGCAGTGAGTATCAATGGCTAGTGCCCCCAACAGACATCTCATCGGTACTTCGGGTAAAATATCATAAATGGACTTGAAGGAGATGATCGTGCTAATGGTTGTGGAACAAATTATAAGCTGAATGGAAAAAACGATGGTGATGGAATAGCTGGTTGTCCACAAAATGACGACTCACACGGCAATGAAGGAGACGACATAATGCATGATTCTGTAAAGATCCGGCTGTTAGGTGGCTTTCGTATCAACATTCTTACATGACATCCAGGATGATTCTTTCGTCTGTAGCCTAGACTTTGTACCGATTCAATGAACGGAACATGAAATAACGAATCCGTTTTTAACTGCATCCGTAATTTGACGATTATGAATATACGCTAAAGTATTGAAACGCTTTTATCCTTTAGATGATCAATGTTGTATACCTAGTCAGGTTAGGGATACATTCGAGACATAAGTTCATAATTGATGCTTTTGCTGAACGAAAACTCGAGAGAGGTTATTTCTTGTCCCCGCACTGAATCCCTGACCAGACTAGTCAGTCACTTAGACTATGAAGCAATATACATGCACATGGATTTTACTCAGTGTTTGGAAACAAGAATATAAAAAGATGTATTGCCAACCTATAAACATCCCTCAAATTGCTTGGCCTAATAATATCAGTAAACTGAAACACGTGCTTAGTATTCTAGCGAAAGCCTCCGAGTCCATTTTTAGTTTACGCCAGTGGGCTAGGCAATCTTGATTTCCATGAGTATTTGCCTTTCCAAAGAAAATACTTCATATTACCTAGGTGTGGATTGGTAATGTTATTTCACACATTGGCTCGAAAAAATTAGTTTAGACAGCCTTAAGAACGTAATTTTATGCTCACTACAGGGAGAAGGTAATGCATAAGTGGGTTACCGTACAAGGATACTTCGATAATTTAGCCCTTCAGAATTTTAAGAACATACCTGTAATTCTCATCAATGATCACTAACCAAACAGGTTGACCTTTGAGATCTGGAAACGGTGAAAGTCTGATTGTGAGAAGTTGAATGAATTCGGATAGGGTGCAATGGAAGAGGATGAGGCCAGGGACTAAATAAAGTCCTCCGTCAGTACAGGCACATTTTGCTCTTAATGGTCAACACTTTGCATCCCAATAAAATTCGCTGTCCGAATGCTATTTTGCGAAATCTTTGCACTGCCTCATGGAAAAGAATAATCTTTGCGCTGGTTATTTGTTGCTACTTGTTTTTAGCGAAGAATGGGGTAGGCGAGTAGCCATACCAGCGTTGTTTGCTTCACGTTGCCGTAAGTCAGGGGCTAAGTTCCACTATTGTCCAGGAATTGGGCACCAACATGTGGGACGCCAGTCGCCTCATTGAGGACATTCTCGAATACCACTCGTTCCTCAACAAGAATCAAGGACCCCATGGGAGAACCTCTATCCCTCAGATTGAAGCGATTGTAGAGGGAAGGAAGGAACAGGAGAGGAGGTTAACTGAGCAAGTCATGGCTTTAGTATCTCAGGTAAGGGAGCTGGAAAAACTTATCGGAGAACTGCGATTTGAGAAGGCGCAGGTAGAACCAGAGCTTCACTTGGAACCCGAGTCTCAAGAGCAGTGGACTTGGATTTGAAACGGTTCCTCGGTTTGTATCTGCTGCCATCTTATGAAGGAAGAAGGGTATGACATCATCGAGATAGCGAATGTGTTTAAAGTGTGGTCATGTAGACTGTTGTGATTCATTGGAAGGGCTTCATGCAAGTAAACACTTCGAGCAAACCGGTCATCCAGCAATGGTAGCCTTACCTAACTGTCGTACGTCCTAACATAGGTGACAATTTAGCTTACAGACATGGGTTACACTTCTGCTGTCAGGAACTAACAAACAGTGGAGACGGTGTTATGTTCACAAGCGTTAATCATGAGTGGATCGCAACATGGAGTATCGAGTGTTCGTAGCAATATTACTCAGTCCAAAACATATGTGAACATGTCGTGTGAATAATTCTTTTCGGTGTTTGAGGGCTGTGGCCAATTTGAGATATTAGTGAGATAAATGTGTAACAAAAATACCTACGCTCGAATCTACCGCTGGAAAGGGCCCTTTACTACCACCCTAGCTCTAATATTATATCTACTCGAAAATATGATTTTGGCGCACGTTGGATTCTTTTCGCAATGTCATGTGAATCAGAAAATAGACAATATAGCACCAAATGGGGCACAACGTACCCCTCTCCCCCTCCTGTAGCGGTATTCCGTACCTTAAATTCTCAGTTTTATATACCACATTTTATGCATAAGCCAATCTCGCAACAGCAACAACAGTATTACAGGGGAAATAATGAAGTACTGATGCAACGAATACATGACTTGGTTATCGATCAAATCGCTCAGAAAAGATGGGAATTTCAACACACTTACGTAAACCCAGGTCACTTGTGGAGCATCGCGAATCAGGTTGAAACTCTAAATTGGTTATCAGAAAAACTGAATGCAATACTCAGACAAAGCAAACCGGTTTCTGAATCATCAGTTAGATTGCTGATTGCATCACTCATAAAAGCGTTGACCAGAATTGACAAATGCCT
>JAATVS010000568.1 GCA_014523695.1 Nitrososphaerales archaeon TH5895 | reverse complement strand
GCTCTTCTTGAAAAAAATTTCATAGTTCCTATCTGTATTGCCAGGTACTGATTCTTGCCATACGACATAAGTATTGTTGTTAGAACTGCTTACCTGGCCATACACTGAATCTTCATTATTATTCGTAAGATTCACGATGTCTTCGAACTCTATCAGTCGACTTTGATTCAGTAGATCTACTGCTTCTGACTCGCCGTCGTTTGAGGCTCTTAAGTCCAAAGGATGAGTTAGCATTTGAATTAGACCGATAGAAGATACTACAACGCCTAAAGTAAGTAAAGAAATCTTGTGCTTTCCATTCCACATAGATATCAAATACTGGGAATATGTCCCAATGCTTTATAATTGTATGAGAAATTAGAAAACGATTTTCTCAGTTATTGCTATCCATTTCAGATCAATACTTACGTAAAAGTCGGCCACGGGAGGAATGAATCGGATTCCCTTTCTCACTGCGGGTACCTTCTAAAACTATCGTCAAACTGGACCTAAACGAAGTTCTTCACCTCGAAGTCGTAATGAAGTTCTTGAGCTGTTCTGACTGTTCTAATCGTTCCAGAATTCCACAGATATCTGCATTTAAGTCGTAAAATGCGACTATTTGGCCCGAAGTCCGGACCAGACGAGCGTATGCAATCTAATTGATAATCTATAACCCTTCTTCAGACAAATCTCTGCCAACCATTTAGATTTTTCCAAAACCTCTACAGCAGAATTTCCCTCTGGCATCAAAATTATTCTTTCCCTCTTCATATTGTATTTTTCGATCAGAGTCATCACCTCTGATAAATCGGAGCGAGTGCAGATCACAAATTTCATGTAGGCCTTAGAATTCCTGGCAAAATATTCCAAGCACGCCTTCACTTCTCTGTTTAGTTTCGAGATGGAAGAGTTCTGTAACTTTGGTGAGACGTTCCACCGGTCAACAAATCTCTCGACTATGTCTGAAGGAAGAATAGTACCATTAGTTTCAACCTCCACAAAATAGTCATTGCTCTTCAAACTGGAGAACAAAGAAATGAGTTTCATTTGTTGTATAAGAGGTTCACCACCTGTGATTATGCAATGTTTGGTGTCGAATCTTGATATTTGCTCCTGAATTTCAGGTATAGTCATCTCTGAAACCTCTTTGTCATAATCATAATGATCCCAGTCCCATGTGTATTTCGTGTCGCACCATATGCACGATAGATTACATAACGCAGTTCTTACGAAAACTGCGGGCTTGCCCACATCAATCCCCTCACCCTGCAATGAATAGAATATTTCACTAAGCTTGAGAGTCCCTATCTCAGATGTTGAAGGTCGGGATATTCTCACAACTTTATCCAATGCACTTCTCCAACAAGATGTTTAAATTATCTTATTAATATCTGTTGGAGAATTTGTTGTAACACTAAAGGATTTGGCTAGCATATTCATATAGTAATAGACTTCTGGGGAGACTCTTGTCTCAGTCTTTACAAATCAACATGATCGGGCATTGAGGATTGGCTCCTTGCTCAGACCTGGGTAGATATTTTGAGTGCGAAGGGTCTTTAAGCAATCAGGTCCGTTAGAAAATCAACCTGTTAATACTAACAAGTAATTGGAATATCACCGTGTTGATACGTAATAATACCTCTCAAATACTTGAGTGATGAGTATCAGGATCTTGGTTTTTTTGGTTCAATATGAAGTTCGAAAGTGATAAAGTTAATAATCTCTGACAAATTATTATAAAATAGTTTTTTACGACCGAGGATCGATTTAATTGAATCTGATTTTTCCAACGCTATAACCCCAAAAAAGGAGATATCAATATGATTGACTCTACAAGTAGTCTCGTTTCTGACTAAAAGGGAAAGGTAAATGTCACTTTTTCTAATTCTAGGATCGGAACATATAAGGAAAGAGTATCGGTCCCTAGCGCATCAACGTAGACAAATTCCCCTGTCAGTCTCTTGAGTTCTATAAATTTCTTTTCTGGTTTGCTGGGTTGTACAACATAATGTACTATAGAAGTACCAATTGCTCCTGTTTGAATAAACAAGATTTCTCTATTTTTATGTTGTAAATGATATAACATAGGAGTTAAACCCAATGCAGACTGAGACGAATAAACTATAACCTTCAACAT
>JAATVS010000567.1 GCA_014523695.1 Nitrososphaerales archaeon TH5895 | reverse complement strand
ATATTAAACTATGCCAAGAAGACAAATACCGATGTGCCGAATTTGGACGGACTTCTTTACCTGCTGGGACGTATAAACAAAACCATGAGAATAATGTATCCAGACGATGAGCCATCCAACTAAAGTTTACAGTCGTCTGAATCCGACAGAGACTTGACAGAGCCATAAATCTGATATTTTTTCTATTAGTTCAAAATTAGCGTATAGTACGCTTCTGCAGACCATGTTTGCTTAAACGATGGTATTTTCATTTCACGTGGCAGTTCATCCTGCTGGCCACCCCATCGGACCGCGATATCTATTGTATAGAAGCTCCGAGCTTGTCTTAAACATTATCTCTCGTTTTTTGATATATTTTCATGCTTTGTTTCATGTTCTTCTAACTGTTCACGTGATTCAATTTCTTGACCACAATCAACACAAGAGAAAGGCGCATACATTTTAGCATCGATATCCTCAGGTTTTTCACTACGATCCAGCTTATCGCTCATAATATTTTTTATGTGGGGTAACTAAAAAACAATATGCAAAGTCCGTTAGAGCTCACCACCGCCATCGTAATCATTATTGCAGGAACAGCTAATCTTACGTTTGGTAGTAATGCATTGATCGAACAAGTTGTTAATGCTCAAAATATGACTGAAAATAACAATACCTCTTTTCCATAAGCCTGTAAACCATACTGTATGCCATCGTCGCAGGTTATTTCTACGAACGAATACTCTATCCCTTTAGATCTAAATAGAATAGCTCGTGAAAATATATCTCCAAGAGCAATTAGCTCCGATGATCACTGCTAACCGTTTTTCACAATAGGTTTTTCCAGATTCTATTATTCTCATCCCCGTTAGACTTCAAAAGATCCTGAGCAAATACATTAAACTAGGCTATTAATTTTGTTAACTCTGAATAGATAAAAGATCTGGTAGGTGATATCCAACTATGGGTTCCACTATATGCGTAAGATGTGGCGCGAGTCTCATCCCCCATTCATATTGTAACGAGTGCCATGAAGTGTTATATTTTACATGTCCATCTTGTTTCATGAATACTGATGAACGAATTCACATGCATTGTAGAAATCCTGATACTGTTAATAATGGAGTACTCTTAGAAGATAAACAAAGATTTATGAAAAGGCCAGAATCTTCTCAATTAATTATGGATGATAATTACTACCATTACATACAAAACCAACTTAATGATGAGATAAAATATAATTCAATTAAACTATCAACATCCTATTGGGACAATGTATTTGAATCGATAAAATTGGTTAATAGATATTGGGCTAAAATATTTAATATTAATATTGATAATTCGTCAGTAGTATAGTATACCTGGAAATAATATGTCGTAATCTGTTACTGATATGAGTATCTAGTGATATGAATATAGATAAAAAGAGGATAGAAATAGTTAGTTTCTATCAAATTGTTTAGTTTAGCTATTTAAATAAAAATCTATATCGTATCTGTTGAACTTGTTACCTCTGCTGCAGCAAATCTATCACCCACTGAATTAATCTTAATTTTTATGTTTTTGTCCCCCGCCTTCGCGCCTTTTACAAATATTATAAAGCCTTGTATTTTCGCAATACCATCTCCCGATTTACCGGTGTCAGTAATGTCTACCGTGTACTCTTTGCCTGTTTCTACAGGTTTTGAGGAACCTCTCCCGTAACTCATTAAAAGTCGTAGTTGATAGGCATTATGGTAATATGAATTAATGTATTAGCATATTAAGACCTATGTTACTCTCTCCAAAACGTCCGTCTTAATGCTATTGGTTTGCAGAATTATGACATTTATTTACCCATTCGTTTTAATTGTTGATTTTTAATATCGATCTCTCTACCGAGATCAGATAGTTGAGCCTTCCACAACGTGATAGTATTTTTCAAATTATTCTTCTTAGATTCTAATTCCATAACATAATTTGTAAGCCTATATACTCTATCTTCTAAAGTCGGCAAACCGTGAGCGGCGTAGCCTAGCGCGGTTTGAATATCTTTTTGGTTAATCAATTTGTTCTTCTTCATTATATAAAATAACCTGAGAAATAGTGAAAGATGATTCCTAATCTCAAGATATACTAATGCTAATTCGTCCATATCATTCAGTACCCAGAATTCTTGCAATATGTTTTCTACCTCGCTAGAAGATAGGTCCAATTCTATAGCAACGTCAATTGGCTTTTTCCCGTTCGCAAATAGCGATAATGCTTTCGTCTCCGGGGACTTGTTTTTCAGGTCGACACCATCATCAACTTTACCATCTATTCTGCGTATGATTGAACCAATATCAGTAAATGATAGATGAGCTGCCGATGCTATTTCACGGATGGTTTTACCTTCCTGATGAAGCTTAATTACTAACTGCTCTTTGTCTCGTCTGTTTAAAACTTGCAATATGTTTTAATGGGCATACGTTGCAGTTAGCTTTTTCTGTCTGTTATCGATTGTTATTCACTGTTACAGATTGATATCATCTATTATTTTTTACCGTCTTATAGACAATGGCCTTAGTATGTATATGCTAATTCGCCCGCATTAGCATTTGGTGTCTAGGTTAACTCGCGGCTATCACCGGCGAGAACGGAAAAACTAAGCCTTCGCTAAGATTACTCCATATCTCATCAAATGTCTCTCCATTATCTGTAGACGGCCGGTACACTATCGATCCACTGTCTGCCCACACAACATAGACGTTACTGTCTAATACTGCTATATCAGGAACTTCTGAATTTCCAGAATTAGTACTCAAATTTACCCCTGGACTAGAGAACGTATTTCCACCATTTAGGGATCGAACGTAGAAAATATCGCTTGGAACATTTTCCTGCCAGACAATATATACATTCTGACCCGAAATTGCTATTTTAGGCCTAATGGATTCAGAGAATGCAGTCAGACTTAAATTCTCCGTATTAGAAAATGTAACTCCACCATCAACTGATCTTCTGTGAGCGTTATCCGTTCCGGTGATAAATGAGTCATCGTCCCAGGCCACGTGTACTGTGTTGCCTGATAGAGCTATCGAGGCAAATCTTGATGCGCCTGGACTATCGCTCAGATTTACCTCACTGGTAAACGTAACTCCACCATCAACTGATCTTCTGTAATAGATATCCGTACTGGTAACTTGGGGTATCCAATCTTGCCAAATTACATGTACACTATTACCGATAGCAGCTATTGCAGGGAGTTCAGAAGATCCATCATTATTGCTCAAATTCTCTGTAGGTTCTACAAAGCTATTCCCACCATCTGTGCTCCTCTTATATAAAATCTCATTATTGCCAGGTGTGTCATCTGACCACACTACATACACATTATTACCTGATACAGCAATAGCTGGGACTTCAGACTCTCCATCATTATCACCCAGGTTTACAACCTCGCTAAACGTAGCCCCACCATTCATACTCCTCTTATAAAAGATATCACCGTTTCCAGAAATATCCTCTTCCCAAACAACATGCACATCACTACCAGAGACAGCCATCGCTGGATTCCTAGAACTTGCAGGGGTACCGCTTAGATTAATTGTACTCGGATCAAAATCAGCTCCATCTCTGTTTAGAAATATATCATTAGCACTAGCAGCTGATGTTCTAGCTTCCCACACAACATGAATCAAATCCTGGGAAGTTGGTGGGCCTGGAGGACCGGGATCTCCCTGCGGACCAGCTGGACCTTGTGATCCAGTAGCACCTGTCTGACCTTGTGGACCCTGTAGACCTTGTGCACCAGTAGCTCCAGTAGCTCCAGTAGCTCCAGTAGCTCCAGTAGCTCCAGTAGCTCCAGTAGCTCCAGTAGCTCCAGTAGCTCCAGTAGCTCCAGTAGCACCAGTAGCACCAGTAGCACCAGTAGCTCCAGTAGCACCGGTTTGACCTTGTGGTCCCGCTGGTCCAGTAGCTCCAGTTTGGCCTGGTGGACCTTGTGGTCCTGCTGGTCCAGTAGCTCCAGCAGCTCCAGGTGGACCTTGTGGCCCAGCTGGTCCTGCTGGTCCTGGCGAACCATCTTCTCCACTCTTTATAGAAGTCTGTCTGACTTGTGGGTTTACAACATTCTCATCTCCAATTGTTTCTGCATTGTTATTAGCACAGTTTGTAATGCCGTCTTCTGACGAGCATTCATTTTGCAACTGTGCAGTGCTGGAATACTCTTTGGCGTAAACTGAAAAAGGCATTAATTTAGTTAGTGGATCTGCTAATGGCATAACCACAACTATTACCAGGAAGAGAACTGTTAACATAGACATGGTCTTGTTATTCATGTATGATATGGCTAATGGCTTAATGAGACCTTCATCTATGTGGATTCATATTGATAACACTACCAGTTTAATCTCATATCTCTACTAGTAAATAGTACATAATGATAGTCTGATTTGGTGCAATGTACCTGACTGTAAATTGGTTCATGAATATTAGATCCAAATATTTTGAATCAGTATCAATAAATTATACCTGAAATATCATGTACTATAGTCTCCTAGTACAATTTATCACTCAGTTAATATAGGCAAATTTACTATATATTTCTGATGTCCCAAATAATCGAAGACTGTATAAGATCATTCTGTATCCACTGCGAGGATATAGGACTAGACTGTAATTGCATTATTTATGGAAACACTGAAGAGAAAGTCGCGAATGAGACATTCCTGCACATGTTTGAATATCATGCAATAAATCCGAATGAAATGACCACTTCTATGAGAATGAAGATTAAAGAGAATATGCAGATTCATTCTCATAATGATTGTCTATCAAAATCGAATTGTACTATCTTTTAGATATCGTCGTCTGGTCGAACCAAATTTAGCAGGTTAACAATTGGTTGGATGCCTGCACTGACTAGGCTGTTGTATATATCTAAAATCACAGATTATCTGACATTACCCAATCAATAAAACTGAAATATCAAGTCGCCACGGACTAGACTATGGTAAAAATCGTAGAAATGGACGAGAGAATAACTCTAGAAAAACAGTTGGATGAAGATGCTGGGCCAATTGTCGTAATGAACAAGTTCAACGTAGGACCCGACGAGATAGATGAGTTTCTAAAGGTATTCGCTAAGACTACTGAAACATTTAAACAGCAACCCGGATTCATTTCGGCTCAATTGCATAGAGGAATTGCTGGCAGTAGTACGTTCGTTAACTATGTCGTTTGGGAATCTGCAGCACATTTCAAACAGGCTTTCAATAGGCCAGAGTTCAAGTCAAACATGGCTAGTGTTCTGCCCAATACCATGATGTCTCCTCATCTATTCAAAAAGGTCGCAGTTCCAGGGATCTGTGTAGACTGAATCTTTCGCAATCATTCAAAGATCATTGCAATAGCCTCAGTTTAGTTTTGTGCGAGTGATGGTCCAGAGTATTATACATTAGAGCAATCTCTGAATATTATTCATACTGAAAACATAAAAGATCTAGATAGTTAATATCCCTTGTGGGTCTACTATCTGCGTAAGACTTCTAGACTGACTGTAATGTTATGGTTTCGCCCGGTCCTACATCTTGTCGATCTTTGTTGTTATACTACTCATTTCTAGTCTTGTCCGATAACTCGTTTAGGAACGTCTTGTTGTTGGATAACTCGAGGAACGAATTCGCCGTCGTATTCTCTGTTACCGTTGTCGTTGCCATCATTGTCGTTGTCGTCGTTATTGTTATTACTGCCAGTCTCTTGCTCCATATCTGTTCGTGCATCTGCACCATCTCTCCATCCATCATTCCAGCCTAGACAATATCCAGATACTGAATCTGATTGTGGACAACTACTACTCCGACCGTTTGCTCCAGCATTCTTTCCGTCACTGTAACCATTATCGTAACCTGTAGCTGCATCGCCTAAACCACACGCAATATCTTGAGGAAAAGGCTTGTCTCTACAGTCGTTACTAGCGTGTGCCTGCTGACTTTGTGGTATTGTAAAAATCACAGTGATTATAGATGCCGCCAGAATGAGTAGAATCATGCTCTTAGAGCTGAGACTTCTAAGCTTTTTTATCATGTTTCAGTGAATACGAGAAGTCGAGAGAGTTCTATATAACCTTTAGTGATATATGTTACAGATAGTTCAGTATTAAACGTTCCTGTATCCATATAATACTGTCTAAATTGTTATTATGTTATTACCAGATTTCGGACTATGTCCAATACAGTATTATCCAAAATGGCTCGACATCTGCTCCAATATTGTCTCGCACACTTTTATGCGCAGTGATATGGTGATCTAACTTGAGGTCGAGCCTCTGACAGTATGAAGGTAATGACGGCAATTTGTAAAAACTATTTCTCTATATGATATTAGATTAATTAGTCCCTCCATTTTTTTTGAAAAATAGTGTCATACTGTCATACTGTCATAGCCATGGAACCGAATTCCAAATTTGACTCATTAGTATATTTCTGTGATAGCTGTAACTTCGTGCTAAAATGTGGATAGCTGATAAAAAAATCGTAGAGATATCTCGAATCCGGATCCACTTATCATCCAAGCTTTGAATTAATAAAAAGAATATGGGGGGGCGTATTAGATTTCTGGGCCAGATATTCCAGTAGCCGATAATGCTCCACTTACACTCTTTCTTATTTGTTCCAGTAATGGGTTTGTCTGCTCGAATTCATCTTCCATTTCATCTTCATCATCACTTGTAGATGCATCTTGTTCATCACTGCCCTCACTTGAGGAGTCACCATCATCAGTTGATGATGTATCTTGTAAGTCGCTATTGTCATCAGCATTGCTATCGTCGTCATCAGATGAACCAGATGATTCATCATTGCTATCATTGTTATCACTATCACTGCTTGATGATGAATCATCATCGCTATCTGAAGTTCCGGGAGCTGGTGTTATAGGAGTACTCTCCTGTGCAATGGGGCTGTTCTGAGCAAACGCCAAATTCTGGCTTACATCTATCGTAGCTAGCATGAGTGTGGATAACAGCGTAGCTGCCATTAATGTTCCAAATCTGATATGGATTTTCAATTTCTTCTCCAAAGCTGCTATTTGGTAACAAGTCTTATCTTGGTTAATCCAGATATATATCATATTTATTCGATAACTAACCAATTGGAAAATGCAGCCGCCATTTGTAGCTGCGACTCAGGCAACCAGCTAGTGCATTCAACCACTCTTGTTGATATATATTTTGATATACTAATTCGCCGCGATAGCGAGATAACTTTTATATCGTATGGTAACTTTTCTTTGGTAATGAATTCAAAGAAACAAATATCTATTGTCGCTGTCGTGCTTTCTTCTTTTCTTTCAATAGTCGTGCCTATCTCTGGATTGACAGCCTCAGAGGCATTCGGTCAGAATAGTACATCATCTAACCTAACACAAGCAGCAGGGCAGCAAGATACTACAAATGCCACCTCTACGTCATCCAATTTGACGCAAGCAGCAGGGCCAGAACCTATGGGTGCTCTTATACAATCAGATTTCGAAGAACTAACAGATAACTTAAATTCAGCACGTGAAGCCCTAAGAGACAATGATCTTGCGGGAGCAGTAGGCGATTTAGGTTCTGCTGAGACTGAAGTTAGAGTTTTCATGACACAGCTTGGAGGAGAAGATAGTCTAGGTGGGCAACAACTGTTGACGATATTAAATAACATAAACATGGCTCAAGATTCATCAGGGAATAACGATACTGTGAAAGCATTTCAAGAAATAAACACAGCAGACACAGAATTACTCAAGATAACTCAGAAACTACCAGCAGCAGACGAAGACGAAGACGATTAAGAAGACTGTCTATTTCCAATTTTTCTGATAAAAATTCTGACGATGACACGACAACATAATTTCAATAGTTTTGAGCTTATTGTCTTCTATGTTTCCATCTGATATGGTAAACTATTTGAAAATATCATTCACGTAAGAGATATAATACAAATTCTTACCTGATCTCCTGGAAAGAGAGTGCCCCTGGTGTAATGAGATTATGGAATTGTGCTCCAGCTTCGATAAGTTAGTATACTCTTGCGAGAGTTGCAGCTTCTTGGTGAAATGTGTTTAGAGAGAAGACATACGATCTTATCGTAAGATTTTGTCCAACTAAGATGTCCATCTTAACTTAGTATTTGAACATTGAGCGCTGATTTCATCTTCAGTATCTTGAATTTTGATTATCTGCTTTCGTAGACGTATTGCTTGTTTGAAATCATTGTTTGCTTCT
>JAATVS010000566.1 GCA_014523695.1 Nitrososphaerales archaeon TH5895 | reverse complement strand
TGGGTCGTAACAATGAAGACGATCTGAATTGCGCTCACTCTCTGCCAGTATCAGCCCTTCAGAGCCACATCCCTCATCATCTGGATAACATTGTCCTGTCTCATCTTCATCTTCACTATGATAACCTTCAGGACATCCTTCTCTGTGTAGAGGGAAGCAATAGTCATCTTCATTTGTTCCAAAACCTTCAGGACATTCTGCTCTGGCAGTCTCATTCATGTTAGGAAATGCTTGACATTTTATCTGGTATACGTCAAAGAGACAACTTTCATCTGGTCCTCCTGTCTTTGCATATTCAAAATACTCTTCACTTCCTGATACATTCCTGCAGTACTCGTACGTGTTTGTTAGATCGTCAAATTCTTGACAGAATCCTATTGGATTGAATTCTCTATGCATACAATGACTTGGATTTGTATTATTAGGAAATTGCTCAGCTCTCTCTGTTGAATTATACAGGTCGCAGAATGGTATGCCTGTTGCTCCCTGTCCACCATTACATAGAAAGTCATAGTCAGTGCGCTCTTCACATTCTTCCTGCTCTTGTGATTCATCTTCATAGTCTACTATCGTGGCAAATGCCGTTAATGGCATGCTCAACATGATTATTATCATAACGATTGCTGATATATACACGGTGTATAGTTATGTATGTGTTCTATATTATGTAAACTAATGCTACAATGAATATGACAGCACCAAGGAAGTTAATTAAAGTTAATTAAAAATGCCAATCATAGAAATTAGAGAATTATTACTTGCAGGTACCACTTGCTACAGATATCGTTAAGATCAGTGCCAATGCAACGATGATTGAAATATACACATCATGTGTATTTTATGCTAAATATTTATAGCAGACAATCCCAGTCATCATTTAATCATCTATGAACAAAAAAAGGAGCATTATTCTAACAGGTTTCAAAAGATCTTAGGGGTTAATAATTATGGGACCTAGTGATTGTGACTGGGACTGGTCTTGTGTCTACCATCTAGGTGCGTATTGGGGAACATGCATCAAAGCCATCATCATATCCTTGCATAAATGCTCCAGTATGGCGTGATGGACCTTTTTCTGGTTGGTTAATGTATCTATCATCAGGATCAGACACCCTCGCATCGTCACAACCATGATCATACCCGGAGTCGTATGGGGAACTTTCTGAAGCAACGACAGCAAACATAGCTTGTTGAGTACTTAGAATGAGACTAATTATCATAGCAAGTATCAATGCTATAATTTGCATGCTTAGAAACATAACTTACACTAATTATATCAGCTTGACCTTCAAGCTTCTGATCACGATCCCGATTGAATCGTGACAAGGAAAAATTTCTTGGTCTTGTGTTCTCATTGCAGTGTATTCCCAGATAGATAACCAGCTTCATAACCTGACTTATATCCTGCACACCATGTTAGACTATTGTTTGGTGGGCATTTTGAGTTATGTCCATTGTCATCTAATGCGTCGCTCGCACATGAGTCTTTACCTTCTTCATATCCATCTGCAAAATTTCCTACTATGGAGCTAGCTCGTGCCTGTTCTTCGATTGATAGTACTGTTACTGTTACTAAAGACATTAGCAATGCGATCGAAACAATTTTGTTATTCATTACTCAATCACACACTTTTCTCCAGCAGGACAGACTACTACCATTTGACTCTGTGAATTTGCATTGGTGTTTTCGTTATTGCTTTCGCTTGAGCTTGAGCTAGGGCTTGCGCTCGCTGCATTATTCTCCGTTGGTGTTTCTCTTACTGTTGGTACTGATGCAGAAACATCAGATTACGGACCTCAAAATGCAGAAGTCGATACATTCCAAGATGGTCGACTTTCAAACCCTTGCTAGTAGCGAAAGCAAGCTTGTTCATGCTTACTCCAATGCCTGAGACGATTGTGACGAGTAAAGCTATTACCAGACAGCCGCCTATTTTCTTCCTTCTAGTCCATCCTTGTTTCAAATTGAGATCTCCTTATCAAGATATTCTTTATAAAATTCTGTCCAGTTGTAAAATACTGCATTTCGGAAACGTTTGGCATCAATATCTACTAGTACCCATTATATGATTACATCCTAATAAGATAGAATGAAACTAAAACTTAAGAATGAATACAGTGAATACACATAATACGGCTGCACTACATGCCTAAGAAAAAAGATAGAGTCATAACTTTAAGAGTGAGCGAGAATGATTTTGACATTAAGGAAGCAACCAGCCATGATGATATGTTTGATTCATTTAGGTTATCGCTGCTATTTTGGCATTGAGATATGGGCAAGGAAACCTTATCTAGATGATTTGTGTCCTAGTGACATGTTTGCGACCTTAGCCCTGGCGTTGGTGATAGCATTATCATCAGTAACCATTCTGTTATTGGTTGAAGAAGAACCGAATCAGCATGACGTGTATGCCCAAAACCAAACACAAGCACCAACCAACTTCACCAAATTATTCTCAACCGAAGAAGAGTTCCAACTATGCGTCGAAGATAGTGCGTCTGATCTACCATGCGTTCCAGTAATAAACGTCCTTTATGAAGATCCTACTCTTTTGGTATTGCAGTCTGACTATATCGATATAATCTGGAAGGGAGTGGCAATAGCACAGAAAGAAGGTTATAAGATTGACTCGATGACATCCTACGCTGCCAGTGGTGTTCTAAATGATAGTCCACAGAGAATAAACCTGCTTGTCGCTATGACAAAGTGAGAAACCGTTTTGCATTTCGTTTGTTACTGCAGTTCTGGCGTTGAAGGAAACGGCCACCATCAACGACAAAAATCTAAATATTCTGAAGTGTGAAATGAGTTTAGTTATGTCACTAGACCAAGAAGGAAGGGAGAGTAGATGTTACTCCAGTGCCAAGCATACCTTGTAACTGATTAAATGCTAAAACAAGTTGTAACCTTAATTTTTTACAATCAGTCTTCAATGGGTCATCCTCCTTCATATCGTGAATTTCTTTGCAGAACATGTATTGTGAATTATCAATTGCAACAGCAATTTCACTAGCCCTCACTAGCTCAATCAATTTGCTGGAAAAACTTCCAGATTCTATCTTAATATCCCCAAGTCCAACACTTACTCCAGAAAAAATAATTTCAGTAGCTATTCTTTTGACTAACAACTCGCAGCCGTGCCCTTTTATTTTCCTTGCAATATTATATAGAGTGGACATCGAAACCAAATGAATTATATTTATGGGTGTTCATAACTTTCTGTGGACTATCTGCCGAAGAGTTCAAAGCATATTTGTAACGTCAACAAATTGTGGCACATATAATTCCAGTTTCAAATAATCAAGGGTAGGGGTTGAGAATTGAACCTTAGAGGTTGTCACCAAAACCGCACATGGCGGCGTGCTAGTCTCAAAGGTGTTTCCTTAGTCCCCTCGATATTCATGTTATTAATAGGAAATGCAGCATCACCATCGCTAGCAGAAGCCGTCGTTAGCACTGCTTCTGATTGTAGATCGCTATGTCCTTTTATTTGCAATTGGACTGTCTTCTCTTCAGTAGGCCTCAGCACAATTGAGGAGACTGAGTAGATCTAGCCAAGGTGCCGAATCCTAGGTAAAGAACGCCACAAAGAATTATTTTTAGGATTTTTAATCAATCTTGTTGCAGGTTCCCATATTATCGCCTCTCTGTTGAACTTCTATATGATTTCGATTTACTTCTAACTTGTATCCTACTGCACATCTGTTGGGATCAAAGACATCTCTTTCTCTTTCTCTAATACTTCTTCATCATCTATTGGTACACATCTTGGTACAGTAAAGTTAGCACTGGTCATCATTGTAAAATCTGGTACAGGACAACCATAACCTTCAACGAATGCACAATTATCATGATCTGGATAGATTAGACAGTC
>JAATVS010000565.1 GCA_014523695.1 Nitrososphaerales archaeon TH5895 | reverse complement strand
TTCCCATCCCTTTTGATTCGAAAAACGTCGCTTGAAAATTCGACGATTCCAGAGCTGATAATACAGCTTCTGCCTTTTCTGATGATACATAGGCTTCAACTCTTTTCATATTACTATTTACCCCACTATCTGACAGATGTTCCTTATATTTAATATCTTTTCTTTACTCGTCTTATCAGCTAACTAATCACTAATCGCTTTATCGCTTTAACAATAATGCCTTAGGCGGTCCAGTTGTAACGAGTCAATATCCTTTCCTCATGATTCACCAATGGGTCAGATAAGATCTTGACGAATAATTTGTCTCAGGACCTAGGCCACAACATTTTGGTTCACAACTAGAAGTCAAAAACAAGAGCAGGTTGAAACCAACTGAATGGAAAGTAATGTACGTTAACTCAGAATGCTTCTGCCAGCCAAACAAGTGATTCAATCCCGACATAAAACTTAATCGCCAATCTGTCTAGTGGAGTCGCTGAATTATCCTATTGGCATTGTTATTCTTAACTTTGGCTCCACAACTATTGGTAGTGTGTATAACCCTTGACAACTACCTGATCATTGATTCGTGTTGCAGTGTATGACATACTCACCTCTATCATGAGTGCCCGTGTTTTTCCGATATTCGTAGAGCAAATTGATTCTCCTCATTTTGTCCGAAAGTCTCGGGAATTTGCTTTGCACTGACTTGTTCGCCTTCCATTTCGATGAAGCGGCCTTCTAAGACCAAACACTAAGCGAACCAGAAGAGTAAGCCTGTATCTAGCACGCTTATGCTTTCCAAGGTGATTTGAATCCATAACGAAAATCTCCAAAACTAATTCAGGCGTAGTTTGACGATATGTTAACGTGACATGCTTCAACGGATTCTCTACTGGTTAGGAAGACCCCCCAATAAGTTTGATAGTTCACTATACCTTTCTAAGAAGCGTAAGCCCTTTTGTGTAGTTTGGTAAGTTTGTTCCTCCTTGTTATGCGCCAATAACGCAGCATTTAGAGTAAGTGATAGCAATCCCTTAAGTTGGGACTGAGATAACAATGCACCGTACATCATTTTGGTCTTCAAAACGGGCCCTTCGCTAGCAACTTGTAACATTTGTGCTATGAGATCAATTTTACTTCTATACTTCATCTAATATAAGGATCAATTAGTGGAACAGTAACGGTAAAGATATATCTATCGGTGAAATTCGGGTGATGACCGCTTAGAGGGCTGATCTTGTTGTTGTCAAAACAGAATGAGTACACCCTGCAATGGTTGTGCTTCCTGGTGCGGCAAAGAATAATGGCCAAATTATAGTTTCCTAGTATGGATCCTATCTCATGAAGGCTACTTAAGACCGGTTTTCTGTGTTAGTATTTAAATTAGTCCTTTGCTGTTACCCTCGTTAAACATCAGTTGCTGCTATAGATCAATATCTAAGGTCAATGATTATCTGTAGGGCAGAAAAAAAGACACGGGAGAATTTAACTTTAGATCCTCGTATTAATTTCTGTACAAAATCAATTCCGCTTTGCTCCCTAAATTCCCATTATCCCGAACCAGTGCCGCTGCCTTCGCATTAGTTTCCGTTTTCATCATTATCATCAGCATCATTCTCGTCGCTGGTAGTGGGGCTGGAAGAGGCGTCTTCGCCCCCGGAGGAGGTATCACTTGGAGCGGAACCAGTAGTAGTAGCTGTACCTGTGTTATAGATTGGTGCGAAACAATCCCTTATTTGTGGTTCGGATACATAACCATCTACCTCAGCGTCAGAGAGGCACGACTGAAATTCCTGGTAATCCTGACTGGCAGAATTGCTGTTTTCGTCAGTTTGGGCAGAAAGGGACGTAAAAGAATACATGCATGCTGGCAATATCAAGACGAGGAGCGTCACAATTGTTTTATGAAGAGTCCTAATTTCTGATTTCATTGCGCATAGTTTAATGATAATATATTTAACAATTGTCATCTGAAAATTCTGAAAGAAGCATCAGTATTACTTGACAATAAAAGAATGTGGTTCAGTATCTTTGCTAGATACTGGCTTATAATCTCAGCAAGGGTTTTCCAGCTGTTGCGCTTTTACGCTGGTCATGAGGTCAGAGTCGCGAGGCAAGAACCAACTGTTGGCTTGTCGTGAGTCTATTCTCAGCCAGAGACGTCGACGTTTTGTTCAAGGATGGAGCTGACATGTTGTCGAATGAATTTGGAACCTGTGCATAATGTAGTAAGTTCTTCGAGCTCACTATGGTATAGATACTATCCCCATACATCTACTTTGAACTGGTTGGGTGATATCAAACATAGATATAAAAAGGCATCATGAGCTTACGTCTTTTACCCCCTTCAGGAGCCAGTGTGATAGTAATGGAAATAATTGTAAAGAGTGAGACAGTTGATTATATTCTGACTATATGTGTTGTTTGGCTGATAATGATAGGATTTTTTCTAGTGCTAACCTTGGAAGTTATGCTTCTGATAGGAGTCGCCTTTCCTGTATTAATTATCATACTTTTAAGGAATAGCAATAACAGGAATAGTTAACATTTCATTAGAGCCCCAGGCATCAAGGTCATCTCTAAAAGTGAAAAGTACACGATGACGCTTGTATCACGCTATTCGTTTAGTGAGTAGTTATAAGTTAATAAATATGTGACTTAGGGCAGGATTGTGTGAGGATGGAGTAATTTTATAATCTGACTGGACAAAACCTTAAACACGTCTGAATCACTATGCTTTCGTGTGTAAGACTTCCGTATTGTTAGGAGATGAGCTAGCAAAGTATGGCTTCGGAAACTCTCATCCTCTAAATAATAACAGGATGGAGGCATTTTGGAATAAATTTAAGGAACTTGTTCCAGACAGATCTCTGATCGAAATCGAAGTCCCAACTACTGCCAATGAAGAGACCATATTGTCTTTTCATGACAGATCATATGTTAATCTAGTTAAACAATGCTCGGAACTTGGTTCTGGATATTTAGATGCCGGTGATACCCCTGTATATAGGGGTATCTTTGAGGCGGCTGCGACAGTTGTTGGTTCGAGTCTGAAGGCTCTAGAAGCCGTAATCGAGAGGAAGAAGGGATCACGACATGCCTTCAATCCCATTGGCGGATTACATCATGCCTATCGAGGAAATGCATCTGGTTTTTGTGTCTTTAATGATATTGGGGTTATGATATTACGTGCTAGACACAAATACGGTCTAGATAGGATAGCATACGTTGACATTGATGCACATCACGGCGATGGAGTTTACTACGAGTTTGAAAGGGATCCCTTGACTTTTATTGCAGACATACACGAAGATGGCAAATATTTGTTTCCAGGAACAGGATCAAGAGAGGAAAGAGGGAGGGGAGAGGCGGAAGGAACAAAACTTAATGTGCCAGTTGCTCCTGGTTCAACCGACATAGAATTTGTAGCTTCATTTAAGGAGGTTGAAAAATTTATAGACGACGTTGCGAAGCCAGATTTGATCATATTGCAATGTGGTGCCGACTGCATCGAGTCAGATCCTCTTACGCACCTGCGATATTCCCCCGAGTCTCATAAATACGCATCAAGATCTTTACATAAGTTAGCGCACAAATATTGTGATGGCAGAATTGTAGCACTAGGTGGGGGAGGTTACAACCTAAATAATATAGGGGAAGCATGGACGAATGTAGTATTATCCTTTATTTCAAAACCGTGAGTCAGTCCATCGAATCGATGGAATGAGTTGTATTGATTTTCATCTATAAAATTAGGAGCAAATAGAAAAGACAGTTTCTCTAGGCAATGCCTTAAGAAATCCTGGAGTAACATAATAAGAATGTGAATATGAATTTCGTTCCTATCAGTCAGGATTAAAAAAATATTGATTGAAAATTGCAAGGTTTTTTATTCATCGTTTTCCCTTGAGTAGCTTTCGTTACTCATGAAATATTTGTTCGTGTTAAGGAAGATACTGATCGATTAGTTAATTTATTTGGGCTGTGACTGACCTGTTAACCAAATAAAGCAACCTTTACCACTTTGATTCTAGCGCGACTACTTGATACTGTGGAATGGAACACGCTACTCTTTATTTGCGCATGAGATACCAAACTGTGCATCGGCCAAGTTCTGTAGTAGGTAGTTTGGATAAAGGACATTCATGCAATGTTTGCAAATGTTTACAATTCTTCTAAATGATACTCATGTGGAGAAATTTGATAACCTAGCAAAGGATTAATGAAAAGTGGTTCCCTTCAACCCATCACACATATCATCTCTCCAAGTGAGTAACAATAATCTTGGAATAGCTAGCAATATCAGTCTATCAATCACGTCATTCATAAACCAATCTTTCGTATGAAAAAAAAAGAAATGTTAGTGTCTTTAAACACTTAACCTGTCATATTACTCATGCCGGCAGTCATGTTTCCACCGGTCATGTTATCACCGCTCATCATAGTGTCATTCTGTGCGTATG
>JAATVS010000564.1 GCA_014523695.1 Nitrososphaerales archaeon TH5895 | reverse complement strand
GAACTGACTTGAATTCTATGATCCCATGTCCTTAGTCTTTGCATCATAGATCGCATTGAATCGTCAAGTCCTTTTCCACTAGCATCTTTATTTGGTCTTCCAATTACTGTGGAAAGACCTTTATCATGACGTGTTAATGTCGTAGGCATGCCTACTCTACTTCTATCTTTCATTTGTTCATAATCAAAAGCACGCCACTCTCGAGTATTCTGTTGAAATGCCTTATCATTTGAATTAACCATGCCACAATTGGTGCAGATTATTTCGCCAGACTCTGCGTCTGTGATTACCTCAGAAGCTTGATTGCATGTTTTACATACTAATTTGCTCGCTAACATAACGTATATATACACATTACATGTATAATAGGCTTTAAAATGCCGCTAGAATTGGAATTTTTTCATTAGAATATTGATAGTTATTGAATGTAGGTATCCCATAGTCAATATGCCATATATATTTGATAATTAAGGCTAAAATAATAAAAATTTTCAGCCCTGACATACACTCCCCAACTGGTTTTCAAGAGGTGCTTGGTGATCTTCTTCATGGTTCAAGAGGTGCTTGGTGCAACATGGCCACATAATTGGTCATGTTCCATAGGTCAACGCTTTTTATCAATCATAATTTTTTATGATTGGTTATGGTGAGATATACTAGACAAGATGTTTAATCTTTCAAACAAGGGTGTAAATTAAAAGTCAAAACCGGCTGGTAATTTGAAAAAATTGCTTATTACCAAGAGATTTTGTTGTAACGGATACGTTAGTCTCCTCTTGGATTGTATTATTCAGATTCTGCAGCGTCACAAGACTCTACTTCTTGTCCTTCATTATGAGACCTAAATAACAAAGATGTTCCGATAGAAGGCTGCGAAATAAGGTAGTATATTAGCGTAGACTGAAGATAATATGTTGCACAGTGAAAGCGGAGGATTGTTAGGAGTTTGTAAAGAAAATGAATTTATGGATATTCACGCTTAGGATCCTCGCATAACTAAACTCCTTAATCCATATTTTTCAAAGTTGTGTGTAATTGTCTCATTATATGAAGTTAGATTGTCAATATTTCATATAATTCAATCTACCATCCTCACTTCTAGAATTTGCATAGAAACAATCTAGTTTCGCGTAACCTTTCTTAATACATACCTGGTCTAATTCAATAGGTCACTGAATTGGATAGAGTAACAATCCTCACCGACAAACTTATATGCCATTAAGCAGCAGTATGTATATGATGAAGGAAATACGTAGTTTTTTCGGATTTAAGAGGCAAACAAAATACATTCCCCAGTCAAGCTATTATTACTATCCATATCAGACGCACAATAATAGCTCCGAATAAGCCGTTTAATAAGAAATAACTAGTACATTTAGAGCGTGTCTATACTAAATAAGTCTCACTGAGCGAAATACCATAATTGGAGAGCCCAGAGTTTGGTTTCCACCTTTTCTGTAGTGTATTCGTATTCGTCAGTGTAAAATCTATGGGAGTCTTATAATGTTGTATTGTCTAGTTACATAATACCTCAGTGTTGAGAAAAACAAGGGATTAGTCACAATTTGAAAAAAAGAATCGGATTGAGACCTGCATAGTACGCCTTTTCTGCTCTTTTACGATTACTCATAAATACTTTATAAAATAAAATCAAACGATGAGCTCGAATAATGATTCTAATGTAACAAATACATCGTCCGATGCTGGTTTAACACAAGATTTTTCAACAGAATCAAATAGTTCTTCTATTATCTCTAAATTCAATATTCCTTCTTATACTCGAATTTTGGTACCTCATGATGGAAAAGAAACTTCAGATAAGGCACTAAATCACGCAATATACTTATCAAATCTCTCTGGAGCAGAAATTGTTATTTTATGTATAGTACAAGATGTTGAAAAGTTCGAAGGGACTTCAGTTGATATATCTAGAAATAAAGCCACAGACAATCAAGATGATTTTAGACATGACATTAAAGGAGAATTAGTAAATGCAATGGAAGCAAAAATAAAGCAATGTACAGATGCAGGTAGCAAGGGTAAGATTTCCTATAGACTTAGAACAGGACACGTAGTTCGCGAGATAGTAAATGTATGCCAAGAGACTGTTAATTTAATTATTATGACAACAACACATCTTGATTCTTGGCTACATTCTATATTTAGTGAAACCAGAAAAATAATCAGCAATATACGAACCCCTGTTTTGATCATACATTAGTCAAGCCGTGACAAAATTATCAGAATTCATTTGGATTCCTCTGCAATTAAAGTATCATCGTAAATGCTCTGCCATCACATCTCGCCGGCCTTCTTTAAAACGAAAGTAAGGTTTACACGAAGAGAAAAGGTTAATGAATGGTGGGATTATGATATCAAGCTGATTAATACGATTCCATTATATTTTTAAATAACAATCATATTATGATTAACATCCTGATAACCAAACTAATCTAAATTATTAATCAACGTGAACATAAAATATTTGAAGATTGGTAAGAATCATTTATAT
>JAATVS010000563.1 GCA_014523695.1 Nitrososphaerales archaeon TH5895 | reverse complement strand
TTCCTGAATATTGATTTCGGCCTCTTCAGCAAGAATATGATCGTGCATGATCATCGCGTTAAATGAGTTTGCGTCTAAAACTTGTCTGTATAATTTTTTGATATAGTTTGATTGATTGCTGACAAGTCTATCAGCGTTGACAGATAGTTCGCTCTTACTCTGTTTAGGTATAAGTTAGAGGTGTTGTGCCACGTGCGTATGAATTTTGGATTGTCTTTATGCAGGTAGGTTTGCTGTCTTTCACCAGTCTTTATGTACCTCCCAGGCACTACACCCAGCTATAATCGTTTGGTTTTCTGGTGTATCAACCCACGACTGTGGCGCCGGGAGTGGGACTCGAACCCATCCCTCACACTCTTGGATTCATACATAACAATTTAGATATTACAGATGAATAAAAACTTTTGTACTTTTGGGATTATTATGACATTAATAAACTTCACTTCATTTATTTATTTGCCTAAATGAAATATGAGGTTTCTCTATTCTCCCTATACGCCTACTCAACATCTTGAATGAATCTAGTGCGTCTATTTCGATAACTCCAGGCAGGTGTTGTATACCTTGGACGTAATTATTTAACACATAAAGTTCCTTTATTCTAACTTCTATCTTGATGTCCTTCTCCTTTAGGTCATCTGTTAACGATCTGTTTGTGACCTCTACATGACTCGCCATTTGTTTTTCAATTTCTTGATCCAGAGGATTTTTCCTGAATGCAGCGAATCTTCAATCTTCTAACATAATTCAGAAATTTTCATTCATACATAGTAATTCATCAACATATTTATTATATTTAGAATGAGCGCACCCAGTCCACGAAGACTCAATATTAAAGATCAAAGAAATTAGATGAAAACTAAGTCAGGGTTATACGCCTGTGCCAATAGATCCGGAGAACCCCATAAATTGTTGATATGGCCGTTATCTTCTGAAAGTTAAATGTTAGGACAATTACTCTTTGAAAGTAGAGGAAGAATAACAGACCAACGGGTATTAACAGTAGAAGATGGAATCCCCAAACTAGAAATCTCAATCACGGGCATAGGGATATTCAATGGGAGTCTAGAAGTGACAACAACCTGGACGTATTGGGCAATACAAAGACCTGATGGCACTTCATATAGTCAAGGTCAAGGGGTAATAATGACTAATGATGGTCGTGAGATGGCAACGGCAACAGGCCGCGCAGAGGGGAAAAAGGTTGAGTCAGGAAAGATGAGGTATGTGGGTGCGATATTTTATGAAACACATTCGGAAAATAGACTTGCATTTCTTAATCATCTCGTTGGAGTGAATGAGTATATAGTAGATGCAATAGGAAATTATGAACACAAATTATGGGAATGGAAATAAGAGAACTAAAGTTTTATCCATCCATTCATAATATTTTTGGACACCGACCTAAATGATTTGAAAAGAATTTTGTGCGCAGAATCCAGGACATTTTGCATGTGATGGAAACGTAGGGAATAGGGACGATGATGAAGATGTCAATGACGATGATAATGGTCGCGAATGTGAAAACCCACCAACTGCCGCATCATGTAGTAATGATGTTGATGCGCGCGGAGTTAGTACAGAGTACGATGATGATAATGATAAATTTAATGAACCATCGGGATGTTATCGGGCAAGATACGAAGACGGACAGAGTGGACCGTTCGACAGTGAAGTATATGATGACAATTGTACCGGCGAAGGAAGATACTACGATGGATTCATAGATGGATGTATGAGTGTATCAGGTAATACAAAAGACGTGTGTGAGGGCGCAACAGATGAATGAGTTTTGTTGCAATAACTCGCGCACAAAAACAGAGAGGTATTAGGCAGTAAGTTTAGGCATTAGACTTCTTGCCATCCAAAAGATTCTTTTTGAGGCGCGCAAATTCTTCATCAGTGAGTACACCTTTTTCCTTTAGTGCCAATAATTTAGACAACTCATCTGCAACTAATGTAATATCAGACTTGGTCGATGAAGAATGATTTTCTTTTTCGTCCGTGACGCCCTGTTCTTCTTCTTCTTCTGAATGTACAGGAGAACTATTTACTTGACCTGATTGCGTTGTTGTGGGCGCAATTTGTGAGGGTGACTTTCTTAACGCCCCTACTCCGGATAATACCCCTCCAATAACTATCATAACAATTCCTGCGATAACCGCGATTAAAGACATCATAATAGATGACGGTGCAGTTCGACATGCGTCACTAACCTCCGGGTCTAAGAACTGTCCAAGTTCTCCAGTAAATGACTGGCATTGTTGAACGTTACTAGATTGCACAGAGTAAATGTAGGATCCAGTTGCAAAGACAACAATTCCTATTACAAGTATTGCGATGCCAATAATTGTTAGTCCATTAATCATATCTAATGAAACCATCAAGATCTTGGTTGAGAGAGAATAAGGCACACAATTCCCCTATACTGAAGATAACATAATTCATTCGTATTCACCCATTTGTTAGATCAACTAGAACTTATGGTTTACGAAAAAGGCGACACAATCGGCCATCCCATCTAACTTATTAGCCCGCCTTTTCAATTGCAAACGTATGTACGATGATGATATTGGGAATTTGCGCGCAAAAAACATCGTACTATGAACCTCTCATACTTATTCAGTTACTTCTATCCGGTTCACATTCAACTATGTGATCTAATAACCAAAAGCACATAAATTTGATTTCTACATATTAATCACGGACATTCATGGACATAGGATACCTAAGGCGGGCGACTACAATGACTTACATCATGTCTTCCACGGTCGTCTGCCTTAGATTTCTTCGTTAAAGGAATGACATAACAGATTGATTGGGGTATCGTTCAGGTAGATATCCTCGGCGCGCATACCATGTTTTTGTATTGCATGATCCGCGCCATTTTTTAAGAACTCTTCCTGAGTTTCACCCCTAATGACAAAATCACAATCTAGTCCAGATTCGCGACATACTATCACGTACATCACAACAGATTCAAACAATTGGAAGTAACATTGCAGAAACATCAGGGATATCACGCAGTATTTGTGCGCGCAACGAATTGCGATACAGGTGTATATTTTTCCTTATTTTCGATTTCATTTCTGAAGTCATTTCTTCTGGATTTATTGCATGATATTCAAACATGTGTAGGATGGTTTCGTCCATAACTTCTTTCTCATTCATTCCAAAGATGATGCAATTACAATCTAGTCCGACATATGAACATCGAACAAATAAGGATCGTAACAAATATTCGAATGTTTGGGACATTAGAAATATGCAGTAAAGTTTGTTATATTTACACTGTGGTAAATTCTGTGTGGCGACTATACTAGATAATTTTTTAAGGCGTTTCAGTTATGAAAGACGAATGGCAGATACTTTCATCATGAAGTCATATCATTAGATAGTACTTTTGGCGCGCGCAGATTTTGAGATAACTTAACTAAATCAATCTGTCCTCTGTTGTGCATAATGTTCTATACAATTATGATATATGTCTGATCCTTAAGTCAAATAGGGATAATTGGCCAAAGTAGGTTATACGATAAATGATCAATTTCTTAAATCCGTTGTTATATTCTATTAAATTGACCTCATCATATAGGGGGACCTCGATCTTTTTTCTCGTGTTATTCTCGGGATTTTCCGCCATTGCGTTTAGTGGCCTTTATCACATCGATGTACAAGGGTCAGTAGATTGCGATCGTGAAATATTCTCATTAGTGGATTGTCCCGAGTCATCTTCAGGTGAAGAAGGAACTACTAATGATGATGATGACGGAGAAAACATTGAACAACAAATTCCTACTGTCATTCCATTTCCTTAGTTCGGATAGAATAACAGAAGCCGCGCGCAAATTTCAAGAATTCAATATCGTGCACAATTCTCGGGCGCAAAAAATCAGATTACTTGATCACGGACTCGTAGTAGTCTTAATTCACTAAACTAGATGGGTTCTAACCAACAACTCATCCATTTTATTGTATGTCTGTAATACTTGCATTCCATTTGGAGTTGTTTTGAACGTTCTTTCTCCTTCTATATACTCGATAAGGTCACACTGGAGTAGATTGACCAAGTACTCTTTTAGGATGTTATAAGACAAATATGTCTTGAACTGAATCTCCGTAATCCTTACCTTGTTGCCGTTAGTTACCTCAAGAATGGACGATATTATTTCTGATCTAGATCGATGTTTGAGTTGCCGAGGCGTCTCTTATTCTATTTTATTAGTGAAGACATCTATACTTATTTGTGACTAACATAACTACTAGAAGAATCTTGTACAATTAATATTCAAGTACCAACTCCGAGGTTAGAACTAATTCGTCATCACAAAATTAGGATCATTAACGATATCTCTTGCCTCTTGGGTTAAATCATTGACGAAAGGCGCACCCACCCAATCCTGATGTTCTGGATTTTGAAGTGGCAAAGGAAATTTCGCGCACACAATAACCGAATGTAACGATTAAAAATGCCACTCTCATCCTATCTTCATGGATTCGAAAAACCATGCAAGGAGTGAATTTAGATTAATGATAAAAGTGATTCCAATATTAGTTGTAATGGTATGGTTATTTCCATCAAGTGACAAATCAATTGCGTTCTCGACTGGCGAAGGTAATAAGACTAATAGTACAGGACCAGATGAAGATTGTCTGTTCAACCCGTCTCTGCCAAGATGTATTCCAGGACCAGAAGGATGTCCTGAGGGATTTGCGATGAATGCATATGAACAATGTTTTCCAAGACATGAAGGAGGATGTCCAGAAGGATATCATTCCCATGAAGATGATGAGAGTGGAAGATGTATTCCAAATAATGAGGAATGTGCAGAGGGATACATCATGAATCCTGACTATCCAGAATGTCAACGTATGGAATATGTCTGTGAAAAACGTCCAACTATGAACGAATGCAAAACAGAAGTGACTATCAATAAGAACATTAGTTCTAGAATATCGTGACAATACCTTCCATCTTCTCGCGCGCAAAATGTAATCTGCCATACTTGCCAGTGAATTATACCTAGTTAAAGTCGATTACTAAGAAAGTTAGAAAATAGAATAAATCCATAAACATTAGACAGAATTATTCACGAACGAATACATGACGTTATGTCTGATCTCACTTCCGGAGGATCCAAAAAAAGAAAGTGTGATAGGTTTTGGACCTAAGTCGAAGAGGGAAATCCTGTTCTTCGTAGGCGGTAAAGAGTGATTCCATGTAGTATCAATGCAAGCGGTACTCCCATGGTAGGTATTAGAACCCATGGAAATGTCGTCATTGTGGAACCTGGCAATTCAGGTGCAGTGATCAAACCCAGACTGATTGCATTAACCAGATCTGCAATACCTAGGACACTCCAAATTACAAGAGCGTATTTGGACCAACTATAACCTTTTCTCAGGAAGTATGCAAAGGGAATCGCTGTAACTCCAATTAAAATATCTCCTACTCCTGCAGGTATTCCAAAGGCCGGCGGTAAAATCCCTTGAGAAACACCCCACAGGAAGGCGATGCCTACTACTCTCCATGTGTGAACTGCAACTAGTATCGAGGTTGTATTGTTGTAGCGTAATTGCTCTTTTGCACTCTCAAATATTGGGTTCATTTACATAGTAGATATTAAAAGTATAGTTTATAAGTCTCACGTAACCAGATCTATAGTTAGTTACCAAATAGGAAGTGATGAAATGACAGACACTAAATGCTCCATTATAGAAACAGTCTATAATATGCCGGAACTCAAGTCATGCCCAATTGAAACGACTTTTAGAATTATTGGAAAAAAATGGACAGCCCTAATCATCAGGGAAATTCTCAGGGGTCATACACAATTTAATCGATTCATGGAAAATATAGAAGGTATTACACCAAAGGTTCTTACAGAACGTCTACGCGAACTCGAACGACTTGGAATCATTAGAAGAGAGATCGTATCAAAATATCCAATAAGGGTGGAATATAGTTTGACTGATTTAGGTAAAGAATTCGAACCGGTATTACTCAGTGCTGCTTCTTTTTCAATGAAGTATATGCCTAAAGACGTCTTTAAAGACGGGAAGCCGAGAACACCTAAGATGGTCTTGACCTAATTTACTAACTGGGATTTAGTTGCGGTGGTTAATCTGGGAGCGTATAAAGGACAGGTGAAATAATGGTTCTACAAAAATCAATTATTCTTTTTACTGATCTCAGTTGAGTAATGTGTTGAATCGCAGGATTAGTTGCATCTCCATATAATACAAATGATGTGAACAAGTTCTTTCTTTTTGCGCGTGCAAAATCAAATCTTCTATCAATGCCAACTTAGATGATAAGCGTCTGCGTACGATCAAATAGAACCTTTGTGCACACCAATCCGTCTACTGTTTACCGAAATCCCAAGTTGAGTAATATTTTGGACTAATTTCTAGAACAACATATTGCCCTTTCTTGTGCAAATCTAAAAGTCCCTGCGCCATTGCATGTTCTAAGTTCCCCATATATCTAATCAATATCTTCTTTACAATAGGACCGTTAAAGTTGAAATCTTCGGATACACTCACGGTTCCCCTTCCACTCACGCCTTTATACGGGGGATTCGGGTCATCGATACAAAAGTAAATATTCTCGTTCTTTTTAAGACTGTATTTTTTGTATTTCTTGGACTGTTTTGATGTTTGAACATATATCTTGTCATTCGAACGATCGTAATAGTACCAAGCAGGATGAACATTTGCATGGCCATTTTCATTAACTGTTGCAAGATGTACGTTTAGAATTCCAGCCGTCAAGAAATCCTTTGTCTCTTCTTCACTTAAAGGCATACTAAATCCTGGACTGGCGTTTAAAATCCTCAACAGTATCGGAGTTTATAACGTATCTGTATATTTAAATTGTTTCAAGCAGAAATAATACCCACTATCTATATCTGAATTTCGTGCGCGCAAAATAGGAATATTCTACCCTGAATGAGACTACTCTTCTTGAAGTCCAACATATGAAAATATGTGTTACTATATGATCTAATACATTGAGAGTTGCATGCTTCATTATAATTTAAAAGGCCTAAAAAATTCTACTTTATACGGTGCATATAATGATGGCGTGTCGATAAGCGTGTCGCCTGTGCCCGGTTCACTTGTAGATGACTTAAAAATTCCAATTATTTCTACCCAGGTGCCGATTCTAATCGTCTCCTTTCGCCAACCAGAATCATATGGCATTTTAATATACGGTATCTTGCCTGTCCTATCTTGGATTTCTATAACTCCAGTATCTACATCTCCTACCTCATCAACTCCGCGCTCATCATTCGGAGACAAACAACGTACAACTTGTCCTCTTACATAATATAATTTATCTTCTACCTTTAGTTCTTTTATATCCGTCTTAATAATATCTTTAATCCTCGGGATGGAACCGTCATCCTCTAATTCACGAACATAAGGATTGTTGCTGTCAATATGATCAATTCTATATGCAAATGGTACCTCATGGGAATCGAAATATTGTTCTTTCCTGTTGTACTCTATTAATGAATCCTCTGTTATACCCTTAACTTCTAGATTTTTGTCTGCGGTACCTATGATAAATGAAGAATCTCTTTTTAGTGCCAAAAAGTAAATCTTGCCCATGTATTCATTGGTGGCGATAACCCTAACTTTGGAAAGATTTCGATGCGATGCTTTCCGATTGTTATCATCTCTGTAAGATCTTGTTAGTTTTTTACTTTTCATTTCTGCGTTTACATAATGATCGTAACCTAAGGCGTTCACTACTTTTTGATCTTTCAAAAATTCGATATATCTATCACTGTTCTCGAATTGATCAAGTACTCTAAGTAGTATGGCGTGTAGAAAATCTCTTGCCTCATGATTTGTACCACAATTTTCGCAATATATCTTTGCAAATTCGCTATGCCTATTTGTTACAATTTTCATCATTTCAGGACTCTGAGAGATTGATCTGAGAATTTGAATTAATTTGATAGAGATATCATCTAGATTCTCTTGAACGTCTGGTTTGTTTACAAAAGCATAATTCCATGCATCTATCAGATCTTGGGTATACTTGACGTATCCTGGGGCAAGTTGATAATGTGTAAAATATTCCTCGTTAATGAGTGTATTATCTACTTCTTCAACAACAAATAAGCCACTCGTCGCCGGTGGAGGGCGGCACACTATCTTGGACCTAATTTTAATTGGACGCGAAATACAATAAACTATATATGGAATTTTTTGCGCGCACAAATCAGCCCCCCTATTATTTATGACAACTACTTTTTATATTGCGAGAATCAACAACCAGGCATGAATAATCACCTTATACTATGGATTACAACCTTGTTCGTATCAGTAGTATTCATTTCGACTATGCCATCATCTTCTGCGCAGATAGATACTGGTAATACAACAGAACAGGGAATCATTACCTCTAATGAAACGTTTGCCTCTTCTCTTGATTTATTTGTTGTACCCGAATCTCTTGGAGGGTATGGGGTATATGAAGAACGTGAATCGAGTTTCGCGCCTGGAGAGGACATAGTATTGTACTCCGAACCAGTAGGGTTTTCATATAAACCGATCATATCTAACCAAACAAATGGTGAAACACAATATTTGATGAACTTCACC
>JAATVS010000562.1 GCA_014523695.1 Nitrososphaerales archaeon TH5895 | reverse complement strand
GGCATCCTCGACTATCTCCTTTATTCCTTCTCCTTCGAGGCCTGTACAATGCATCCTCAAGATAGTATAATAATAGTATGTCGTAAATTCAGCCCCAACACCTTTCGTTATTAGTTCCTTCAAGCGATCTATATTCACACCATTCTTTTCTAGAACTTCCAAAGCCACTATTTTAGGGACTTTACTTTTATCACTGGTTGTCATACCAAGAGATATTTTACTATTGTATAAAAGGGTTCGTTTGATGTCAAAGAGATTTGACTCATCTAAGGCTGTATGCTATAACTGAATCCAATCATTATCATGGGACGGAAAGATAGAGGAGATATACACATTAGAGAAATAGAGCCATTCAGCAGTACAAAAAAGGAAGGAAAGTAAGATGGCAGATCAATTGACTGGAATCGTAAACGAAAATGTTGCCCCCTTCTCTGCATTAGGAACATCTGCCCATATCACACCACCGTGCGCTTCAACAATGTTCTTTGAAATGAAAAGTCCCAAACCCATACCTTTATCTGACTTCGACGCGAATTTCTTGAACAATCTAGGCATTATTTCTGGATCTATACCCTTTCCAGTATCTTCGACTCGAATTAATAATACTTTATTTCCCTCACCATTTCCATTTTTCTTAAAATTTTGTATATTGTTCTCCTCTGACACTGAAACAGTCACAGTATCACCTTCATTAGAGAATTTAATGGCATTTCCTACGAGGTTAGTCATCACTTGAGTTATTCTCAATTTATCTGCCCTGACGTATGAAGAAGAACCCTTCTCAGCTGCCCCAAACGGAATTGATGATTCAGAGAGACTAGGATCTGAGTCAGAATCAAATTTCATTTTCTTGTTATGTTTGTAAATGAGTCTTATATTCCTAGAGAGTTCTGACTCATCCAGCGCATCTTTGAAGACGCCAATCACAATTTCGTCGATATTAAGGGATTCCTTCTGGAGTTCTAATGATTTATTCTCAATTCTTGTAATGTCCAAAATGTTTTCTGTCAATTCCTTCAGCCTCCTTGCATTTCGTATAATGACAGATAGTAATTCTCTCTGTTTTTCCATCTGCACCTCTTGCCTTGATTTTAGGACTTCTGCAAGGCCTAAGATAGGCTGGATAGGGGCTCGAAGTTCGTGCGCAGCTATGCTGATAAATTCCCTTTGATCTGTTTGCTGATCCTTTAGCTGCGTACAGAGTGCATTTACTTGATCAATTAGCTCCACCTGTTTCCACAGACTTTCGAATATAGCTACATATGATATTGCGGCCGATTTGGTGTTAGAATATACCGCGGATCTGAGTGCCTCATTTATATCATCTTGTGAATCGTCTTTCAGTTCGACTGCTAAAGAAAGCCTTCTATCTACCACAACGACAGTAACCTTGGTCTGTAATGTGGCTTCCATATTCCTCACTTTCACATTTTCCATTTTGGTTCCCAACACGAGCGACGATATTTCCACATCCAGATCTGCTGGAGTAAGAATTCTTATTTCAAGGTCTTTCTTACTAGAGGTCACCTCCCTTAGCAACTCTGGTCCGCCAATCGAAATTTGCCTCTTAAAGGCGTTCGCAGTAGAGAACATAATTAGCACTTCCTTTTTTGCCGAACGTATCATCTCAAATGCTACCTGTATAATCTTGTCTGGTTCTTCAATTATCCGCACAATATCCTGAGCACTTGCATTTCTTTGAGACTCATTTTGCATTTGAATCATTTCGCCCTCATCGGGAGTAACTCGGTTCCAAAATGGATCAGAAATGAATTGCTCCAAACCCAACAAGCCCGATAATCTTTCACCATAGACGCTCTGTAAGCGTTTGAACATAACAGCGCAATCCCGAGAGTCAAATTCAAAATTCGTACCTTCCACGATTTCTATTATCGGAGAACTAGCTTTCTTGCTGCCAGTGCTAGAAGAGCCATGAGTAACTATTTCAATCTGCTTTCCACAAAGAGCACATTTGCCTTGTGGTTGAGACTTGTCTGATTCTGTTCGTCCAGATATACCCAACT
>JAATVS010000561.1 GCA_014523695.1 Nitrososphaerales archaeon TH5895 | reverse complement strand
GGTGTTCTCCCAATGTATCTAGACTATCGAATCGCTGCTTACATATATCGCATGTCAGTGGATTAAGATTAGGTTCGTCGTAGTCTACGCCTGGCTCGCCTTGCATATACCAGTACTGGATATATAGTATTTAAAGAGGAGAGTTATTGCGCTAGATCAGACTTTTTTTGAATGACATTTTTGTTATTTGCAAGTAAGGAGCGCTTAAAAACGAATTGCTTTAATATACATAACTTGCATAGGTCATTGGGTTAATAACCTGCTTGACACGAACTTTAATAAATGATAATGCGGCAACTAGAGTGATTCTATGGGAACCAAGGGTACGACAAAATGTCAAGTTTGTAATTTTGAGGTTGAAGTAACAGAAATTATTAATGGGGCCAACTTTGATGAACACTATTTGAGTTGCGGCCATATACAGAACGTGAGTAAACTAACAGAGCAGGATTATAATTTGTCTCAAACCTGCACTATTTGCGGACTAACTGCTCGTAACAAAAAAGAACTTGATACTCATGTTAGTAACGCCCACTCCCATAAATTAGAACCATAATATTTACGTGTCAGGATTGATAAAAATATTCTGCAATCAATAGCTAACTCATACAATTATGTTCACAAGGGACCCAATATATTAGCTGAAATACTAGATCGAAAGGGTGCAGATGATCAATAGAATTGACAATTGAATATTTAGTGTGACCCTGCTATTATACGGCACCATTGAACATTGTAGCTAAAGTATTAACCGTGTCACGCATTGAGCGGTAATTCAGTTTTAATTCAAGTGCGATTTCACAGATTTGATCAGGTCGTTCATACCTATTGGTTTTCTGATAAAGCATTCTTTGTCCTTCAGATCCGGAAATGTTTTTCTGAACTCGTCGTAATATTCTTCAAAGGCAGTCATAAAACATACCTTGGTTTTATCATCAATCTGTCTAATCTTCTCATACAGTTCAAATCCATTCATCTCAGGCATTTTAATGTCGAGCAATAATAAGTCGTACATTCCTGCTCTATAGTTAGATAATGACTGCAACGGGTTATTATACGTATCAACAATAAAACCTGCGCGTTTAAGGGCTTTTTTGAATAACTGTGCAATGTCCTCTTCGTCATCAACTAGGAGGATATGTTCATTATTGGTAGTAATAGAATTGCTAAATCGAGTGTCAGTACTAGTTGTTGCGAATACCGACTTATGAAGACCGACGGTATTGAAGTTCGGGGAAACAGAATAAATTAAGAGTTTATGATCAGGCAAAGAAGGTGAGGGGAGCGAGAATAATACTTCTTTATTCTGATCATAATAGTGTGGATATTCGAACAATAACCTTGATTCGCAATGAAATGTAATTTTTACTTACCCTACCTATATAATAAACAACGAGTATATAGGAATTAGCTAACTAGCTATCCTTGAGCAGATACCATGACAGGATGTAATCGAAGGACTAAATTCACTTTAAATAGTTTGTGTTCTACTTTAAACCAATAGCTTGGGGCCTTATATGAACGAGAGAAGTGAGAAGGAGGCCATATTTGGAAAGACGGAATTAATTCAGGATCCCCTATCTGTACAAACACTGTTTATTGATATGATAAGATTAGCCAAGCAGGAGGTTTTATTATTACTTCCCACTGTCAACGCTTTTCTTCGTGAACAGCGTTTAGGAATAATTCAATTATTAAAGCAAGGAGCAACAGAACGTGCTGTACATATTAAAATTCTGGTTCCAGATGATCCTTTGATTGAGAATAACTTGGGAGATATGGTACCTCTTAATGCTAAAGAAGGAATAGAGACAAAGAGGAATTTCGAATTCCGCTCTCCTGGGGAATTTGCAGTAACTACAGTTACTATAATAGTGGTTGATAAAAAAGAATCTTTAGTATTCGAAAAAAAAGATGATTCCAAAGAGAATTTTGCTGAGGCTTTAGGATTAGCTACTTATTCCGACAGCAAACCAACTGTAATGGCTTACTTTTCAATCTTCGAGAGCTTATGGAGGCAAGTGGCAGTATATGAACAACTTAAAGCCCATGACAGGTTACAAAACGAATTCATTAATATCGCAAGTCATGAGATGAAGACACCAACTCAGTCGATTCTAGGATATGCTGAGCTATTAGAAGACTCTTATAAAAAAAATGAGGATGTTGATGCAATAAAGAGGAATGCGGTGAGGCTTCAAAAGCTCGCTACTAATCTATTAGATGTATCACGAATTGAAAGTCAGACACTAAAGTTAAGAAAAGAAATAGTTAACATAAATGAAAAGCTTGTGAATGTGAAGAAAGATATTGAAAATCAATCCCCTCACTCTCTTGCCGTAAGAATATTAATCATAGAACCCCGTGAAAATAATCCTATATACGTACAGGCAGATAAGATAAGGCTATATGAAGTTTTAGCGAACTTGCTTAGCAATGCCGTGAAATTTACTCAAAAAGGGACTGTATCAATCAGCACTGACATAAGATCTAATACCAGTGATAATCGTGATGAAGTCATTATCAGAATAAGAGATACTGGAGTGGGCATACATCCAGAAATTTTACCAAGGCTGTTTACAAAATTTACTACAAGATCTGATAGGGGAACTGGCCTTGGGCTGTTTATTTGCAAAGGCATAGTAGAAGCTCACGGTGGTATAATATGGGCTGAAAATAATTCGGATGGAAAAGGAGCCACCTTTTCGTTTACATTGCCGTTCAGTAAGTAAATATGGGAATTGGATAGGTTAGGATTTATTCCTTTCATGATTAGTTTATTATGGTTCATGAATAACGAAGTCCCAGTTTAGATACTATTATGTTACATTACGAAGCTGAATCTGAGACTGTTTTGATTTAATTGCCTCTTAGTATTTGCCACACTCTGCCAGATAATCTGCATTTTCATCAAACGTTAAATAGAATCATTCAAGTCTATCAGTAAATCATTGCCAATGCCAGAATGCTTTTCTTCAATTACTGTGGTCACCAGTACTTTTTTCTGCCTCAGCATCATCTTTACCACTTCCAGCTAAGCTATGACAAATCAAGGCAATAGCACATTTACCATTACGTCCATAATAATTCCACTTTCGAACATGCGCAAATTTTTTTCCAAATTTTTACTATTGCGGCTACTTGCACAAGCGAATGAGCGATTTCTTCGCTTTTCTATTTGTTATCAGTTTGAATTTCTAGGCATTTTCCCTCTTTTCTTAATTGTACAGAGTTCATACATGTATGCTTTCAATTCTTTATGTGGGATAAGGAGCGAGCCTTCATACAGAGGTTGGCTGTTGTTAGAATTCGTCTATTCTTATCATAGGCCGAGAGCATCTTTCAGATCTATTTCATGATCCTGCTCTTGCCTGATAATATCTCTTAACGCTTCAGAGAGAGCAAATTCACCAGATCTCTCAGCCTGTCTAATTCGCTCCCTGTAGTTCTTGATTGTTTCTTGTTCAGCTTTGAGATCCATTTCAAGCATTGTTTTTGAATCTTTTGAATATTCTGCCTCTTTGCTTTTCATCGTTGGATCTCCACCCAGATAGTCGATCTGTCTAGATACCTCCAATGCATGTGCAAGTTCCTGGGATGCGTGTTTTTTTAACTGTTCTGCTATGTCACTATATTCTGCACCCTTCAGTGTAGAACTATAGACTACATATTGGATAATCGCCTTATACTCTCTTGCGAGATCTTCATTTAGGCCTTTGATTATCTCGTCCTTGCTAGAAGATGAACCTTCACCGACATCTGCTGCTTCGTAATTGCTATTTGGCATATGTTTTTCTAATTGTTCAACCTCTTAAAGCTATCGAGATAGAGAACTCATTAGGTTCTGAACAGTTTTTATGAAGTTTCGTTTG
>JAATVS010000014.1 GCA_014523695.1 Nitrososphaerales archaeon TH5895 | reverse complement strand
ATGGCTTTTGGTACCCAAGCCATAGCTTTGGACGGAGCTAAATACGGCGCAATAGCAGGGGCCATAGCAACTTGGTCAATATCGTCTATCTTAGCTTTAATAGAGGCGGGTATGGGTCTACCTATCGGCTCCTTTTATTCAATTATTGGTATTGCTTTGGGAATGGATAACGTCCTGAGTGCTTCATACTTCGGATTCGGTCTTCATATCTTAACTGGAACTATAATGGGAGCTCTCGTAGGCTCTGCAATCGTACGGTTGGTTTCACGAAGTCTATTTAGAGGAATTTTGGCTGGAATGGTGGCCGGTATTCTAATATGGCTAATCGTATTTCTTCCAATTACTGCATTCCTTGTGCAACCTTCTATGGTACAAATTGTTACATTGTTGGCACTTACTACAAACTTTTCTATGTCAACGAGCGAGATTAATCAATTTATTCAAACTACAGCAATGACCTCTGTCCTGTTCCATCTTGTCTGGGGGGCATTATTTGGCTTTATCATAAGTTCCGCCTTCAGAATCAAATCATACAGAAATGCGAACTGGAAAGCGAAGCTCGAAAGCTACGTGGTTAACAAAGATCAACAAAATACCAGAATCAAGTTTAAGGTCTTGGGCTTTGGTATGTTGGCAGGTTTATTGGCTTCTGCCAGTATAAGCGGGCTGATCCTTGTAGTAGAAAAAACCATTGATATCCCCGTGGGAACTTTTTACCTGGTGTTGGTATCGTCACTCACTCAATCCCACGTAGAATCAGTAAATATGATCGTGGCCGGTCTACTATTGCATTTATTCACTGGTACCATAATTGGCGCTATAATATCAATACCGTTTGCTACAAGATATAACAAAATCTTATCTACCATGCATAAGTATGCTCCGATTTATGGACTCCTCTGTGGGTTAGTAGTATGGGCATTTCTGTTTGTTCCAGTTACATTTTGGGTCATTATACCTCTGCTAGGTAATCTCGATCAAGATCAATTCATAGTTCAACAGACTCCTATAGGCACTGCATCCTCAATAACGGTGGGCGAGCTCCTTTCTATAAATGATAAAATTCTAATCGGCGCATTAGTCTTCAATATGTTCTATGGATTAGTTACTTCGATCATAGTAAAATCCATGACAGGTAAATTAGTGAGTCCACCAAATACTCTAAAAGAACTCTCTATGTGATCGGCAGTTTTTCTTCTCGTACCGCCCACTTTACAAGTCAAATCCAGGAATTTACATGACACGTTTCTCAGACGCAAAGATGCCCATATTGATATGAGTTGGCGTATAATGCCGGACACAACGAGTACTACGTATCCATAAAAACTGTCTTATCCTATACTAGCATAATAGGAAATAAGGATCCTTTTATTGAATTAATATCAATACCCCTTGCGATAATGTTAATTCTTGAACGATGGGATTTTTTGACTCTAATTACGACGCAAATGGCATCCTGAATTCTCTGAATTACTCCTGTTCCTCCCTGATCTTTTGAGCTAACTGTTGTGGGACTCATGGTAAGTATAGCTCATGTAAGTTGTGCTCTTTGCGGGAATTGACCAAAGAGTACTTTTATATCGTAAGGAGTGAAATATATCGCATTGAATCGGATACCTACCAAGCGAGACCCCGTGATTGTGATTACTGGTTCCTGTCATAGTTTTGAGAAGGAAAGAGGTAAAATAATCAAATTTATCGGAGATCTTGAATTGGGTGCGAAGACGAAGGTCGAATTTCAGTGTTATTCAACAGGAATTTCGATGGGATGGGAGTTCTTTGAATTGTGTTTAGACCCAGATCTTGTTTATTCACTATTTAGTATCTTCCCAGATATGAAAAAAGAAGAAGGATCAATGTTGGAGCAGCAGTTTGTCCACTGGCTTTCTAGGCAGTTTAAGAAGAGGAAATTAGAGTATTATTTGAAACTAAATGATGTTCCACGAGAAAGAACTTCTGGATTCAGACTTGATCCTAATAATTATAGAGATGACAGCCTACTGGAAGAATGGAGATAACTAACTGTTCTGATGTAGAATTTGTTCATTACCTAATAAATTTGATCTGGTAAATTATGAATTAAGATAGTTAGCAGAGCAGATATTGCGCACTATGTTTCTATACTAGGAAATGCTTTTACTATTTACACTCCATTCAAATATGTACTAGTAGTAGTAGTAAGGTTTCACGAACTTCTATCATAACTTTATGATGAAATTAAATGAATTTTTCCATCCTCTGGGCCCTATTCCGCTAGCACGGATTACATTTTTTAGCTTCGTGTTGCACCATGAACCATCGGCTCTTTGGACTAACATGGGAACGTCCATTAATTTTAGCATGGGTAGATCGTTTTCACTATCCCCCAACCCGATAAATATGGTCCTTTCTGATTGGTACTTTCTTTTGAAGAGATCAATTAGCACTCTGGTAGCCTTCCCTTTGTCGTTTCCCAGGGTGATATCGATGAACCTCCCTCCATGTATTATTTTTAAGCCATTTTCTCTGCAGAACTTAGCTAACATTCTCAAGTCAGATGGATCTATTTCTAGGATTGTTTCCCCGTACTCGCGCATTGACATTCTCTTTGCGAAGGGCATTGGAATTTGTACCTTCTTACTAATTTCCTCCAAAGCCATATCTGTCGTCCCTTTAAATTTAATCTGGAGCTCCTCTCTAATCCTGGCTAGTCGCTTTCTTATTTCACTTGAACGACCTCCTATTTCAATAAGATGGTAGCCGTTATTCCTAGTATGAGGTGCAATTTCAAATTCGTCAAAATACCCATCTGGGATCACCACTGCTCCTCCATTTTCGATTATGAAAGGGTCAGACAATTCAAGCTTATTTCTTATGTATTCCTGCTCGTCACGGGTCTTGGCAGAACAAAGGATGACCGGAATCCCCATCTTTGCCAATTTTTTTACCAGCAGATCGGTCCCTTCAAATTTACCATTGTGTATATCTATAAGGGTTCCATCAATATCGCTGAAAACTATCTTTTGCAAAGTAGAATAATTCATTTGTAGATAAGAAATCCAATCCCCTACACTTATTTCTTGATTACGAATTCTGCGGTACAACCATGGACGTTACGGTCAAATTTCGTAGTAGTCAGAGCCATCCACACTACCACTTTCCAGGATATAAAATAGCAGAATTAATCCTTTAATTTGGTGCACTTGCAAAAAAAATAGAGTGATGAAAATGTATAATGAAATATCAAAATTGTCTGCCTTTAGATGGAATTTTGATTCTGGCGAAGTCAATATTAGGAAGAGACAAATAAATCAGTACAGATCAACTAGTACCGAGAAGCGTTTAAAGGCAACTAAGAATAATTACATTCTCCGAGACACAATTAGATGAAATTCCCACTTCGAAATCTGATATTTGAAAGGATAAAGCAAGCAGGAAACATCACTGATGTAGAACTCTTGAATAGTCTCAACAAGGAGGAAATTCAAGTGACCGATGACACATTCAATAAGATACTACTTGACCTCGAAATATTTGGGCTAATTAGGGTCTCCTGGATCGAAAAACATAAACGTAGAATAGAAGTCTCTCCAGGGGATATAAAAATTGATTACGTTGATAGCGTAGACTGATTTTCGAAAAAATCATTGAGGAATAGATTTACCGTTAGGACCTGTATCAATATTTCAGTAAACCAGTCGGAATTCTTTGTTTCCTGCTCTAGTAAGGCCTGTAGGGATTATTCGAAATGATCTTAAAGTCAGTTTGTAGTCCACTGATATTGAAGAAGGAATTAAATGAAAGAGCCATGTATTGAGACCAGATGACAACGGATCGGCAACAACAAGATCTTTTGTTTAAGCCTCTTATTGTCGCGGGCATTGTGATAGTCACTTTTAGCCTCGCCTGCCTCTGGATAGCAAATATGGTGCTACCGCAACAAGAGTCGGAAGGATTCAAAATAATAGGATACCGTTTCTTAATAGGAGGGATAATATCCATTGTCATCGGCTTTGTTTCAAAGCATTACTCTCTTCTCTATAATTATAGCAGATTTTATTGGAATCAGCTTCCGTTTAGAAGAGGTGGAAAAAATGCAAGCAAGTTTTCAGATTGGTACAAGCCGTAGAGGCATTCAACATAGTTCTTGACAAAGGACCTATGATAAAGAACGCTCTTAGCTAAGCTTCTCCACGACTATATTGTGATAGTCTCTAGAGTTGAATCTATATGGATAGTAAATCAATGATCTAATCAGACGTCCTAACAACGACTTATTTTTCTTGCTATTTATCATATGCACTAAACATCCCACCTTGAAATGGAACACTCCCTAATTAATCATACTTAAACTTAGGAGCGAGACCTAGCAAAGTTTATCTCTCTTGAAGACTATGATACGTATGATGCTAAACGGGGACTTTTTTTTATGGATGAGCTTTAAATGTACCTCATTATTGAATATGATAATACCATTTAAGGTATTTCTTTCTTGTTTGTTTAGGTGACGTAAGAGGTAAGAAAGACTATGTCTTCTAAGATCGAACAAGAAAATCCTTCGCAGGACCGAATTTTGGTCGTAGACGACGAGCTGGACGTAAATATCTCTTTGCATATGGTTCTGGAAACTAATGGTTTCAAGGTTGATTCCTATAGTGATCCTAGAGAAGTCCTTCAGAATTTTCGTCCCGGCGTTTATGGGCTTATAATACTTGATATAAAGATGCCTCATCTCAATGGCCTTGCATTATACCGTGAGCTAAAAAAAATCGACCATAATGCAAAGATATGTTTTTTGACAGCAGGCGAAATGTTCTATGGGGACTATAGCGACATTTTCAATAGCGTAGGCGCTGACGGATTCATGCGTAAGCCTATAGAGAATCAAAAACTAGTCGAAAGAGTCAGGAAAATAATATCTAGCTAATCATATCGGTGAGATTCAAAGACAAAATGGTCCATGAAGGCCCAAAATGATATATAGCCCAGGAAGTCGTTTTCAAATTCTTACCATGAGTACTTGAATAATCGTTTCTTGGTTTCATTCTGTTGAGTGATTTTGGTTAAAATACTACTAGATTGCAGTACGATCAACTTCTGATTCATGTATATTTTAATCCCTTTAGTTTGGAAATAAGAAATTGCAGTCAAATAGAGAAAGGGCTTCTGT
>JAATVS010000560.1 GCA_014523695.1 Nitrososphaerales archaeon TH5895 | reverse complement strand
TGAAATTGCAGAAAAAAAATCAGATATTTGTACGGGTCTTGATTTGCTTAATGCAGATAAGCATAACTTACGCTCTTGCTATCAAATGAATACTAAATATATGTTCATAATCGCAGCGATGGCAGTAATGCTCATTGGTGCAACAGCATTTGCAACTGACAGTGCATTTGCAGGCGGAAAGAAGCATTATGAAAAGAACCAAGCAATCAGCCAAGCCAATGCATGTGGAAATGGTGAACTACCATTGAACGTTGGATGTCAGAACGTTGATTCACAGATTCAGGGCGACGAGAACGTAGTAGCATTAGCAGCAGACCAAGCATTCCCTGAAGAAGAACCATAATATTACAAATTAGTTCAAACCAACTCTTTTTTTATTTTGTAATCTGTCGCAACACACAAAATTATCTAGTAAAATAATTCTTCTTATCTGTATTAAGAGGAATCTAGTAAAATAATTCTTAGATATGCTATAACAAATATACGATTTCTGTATTCTATTGTTTTTTCCTAACCGACATAACCCAAAGCCACATCTTATTTATTGATAGACTATGGATTATGGAGCGAGCTACCAGCTAGCAGTTTTTGGAATAATTGCGATCTCAATGGTCACTGTATTGTTTCTGCCTACGCATCCAGTATTTGCGGGTGGTTATGAGAAGAGTCAGGTAATATCGCAAATTAATGAATGCGGTAATTATTGGTTTCCAGTAAATATAATATGCTCTAACTTAAACTCTCAAGCCCAGGGTGAAGAAAATGATGTTGCAATGGCAACAACTCCCGATAATGAAAATATCGATTCTGATACAAATTATGGAACTCCATTCCCATAGAGCTTGCACGTAACGACAGCGTCTAAATATTATAAATATGATCTCGGGAGAGCTATCGATATCAAAAACCAACAATTAAAGCGAACGTCATAAGCTATAAACTAACTAGTATTAGACAGATATTTTGGAGAGTGATCCAAGGTTTTATTACGTTAATACATTAGTATATATTACCATAATGTCTATTAAATGTGATTTTTAATGGGTTACGGACAGAATACAAGCAACTTATCAAGACCTGTAGAAACAGGCAAAGAATACACGGTAGATATTACTGATAACGGTAGAGAGGGAGACGGTATCGCAAGAATAGAAGGTTTAATAATCTTTGTAAAAGACGCAAAAGCTGGATACAAAAGCGTAAAGATTAAGATTAATTCTGTAAAAGATAATTTTGCCACTGCAGAAATAGCAGCAGGTTTAACAGATACGACTTGAGGTTGCTCGTTTATATCGTTAAAATAACCTAATTAGATTATTTTCTCTTATTTTCATCTTAACTAATACATTCCCCACAATATTTGATGGATAGACCTAAGACTCGGTTTGTCTGCGCTAAGTGTTGATAAGGGATCAAACTAATGTAAAGTAAATATGTACTCTAATTATATAATATAGTTATATCAGAGTGTTATATATGATATATTATTAAAGTAACTATATAGGAGTTCATCTGATATTTGTACTTATGAACAAAACTAAGGATTTCGCACTAGTTGCGATCGCAGTAATCGCTGTATTACTAGTCACAGCCGCCGCGGTAGCCGATCCAGATGATGCGCTTGCCAAGAAAAAGAAGAAGAAAGGTGGTTCAGCAGCAGCAGCAGCAGCAGCATCTGGCGGTTCAGCAGCAGCAGCAGCAGCATCTGGCGGTTCAGCAGCAGCAGCAGCAGCATCTCATTAGACTCGCAGCAATCACCAAGAAGAATCGTCAAAACATTTCCTTTTTTTAAGAATTGGAGAAGATCTTTTTCTACCGAGAATGTATAACTATCTAATATAGTTATAAAAATCTTTATTACTTATCTTGGTATCAAAAGATATTACAATTAGTATTCAAATCAGAACATACTCTCATACTAGTCGACTAATATATCTTATACAATAAGGTTACTGTGAACATCCGATAAGATTTATAAGATTTTAGTAGTAGCCAGAATTTTCGCACCAGTTATAGTCTTTATTTTTGTCTGAAGCAATAGTATGAAATCGTACATGACTTTAGCAATAGTGGCAGCAGTAGCAGTTATGCTAGTTGTATCAGCAGCCGTAGCAACAGAAGACGCATTTGCAGACAAAAAGAAGAAGAAAGAATACAACCAAGCGCTATCACAAGCAAATGCTTGTGGAAATGGTAAACTACCGTTGAACGTATTCTGTTCAAATAGTGCCTCAC
>JAATVS010000559.1 GCA_014523695.1 Nitrososphaerales archaeon TH5895 | reverse complement strand
TGCCATCCAACAAAGTCTGATACATGACGTGTTATTAATTCCCTCCGGATCCCAACCGCCTTGTGGAGATTGTAACAACGTTTTGGAAATGAAGAAACTGTGTGACGATTTCTGCAAGTAGTTAGTGGATCCCCTTAGTACATGATATGACTTCATCATGGAAGTTAGGTCAACTCAGTGTCTGATGCTTGTCCATTTCATAGTAATAGGTGACAGTCAGCCTGAAGTAGCAGAGGACGAGCCAGAACAGGTTGAAATTGATGAACCAAGACAGCAGTCATCTGAAGGAGACGGTTCACAAGATAATGGTAACAACGATGATGACTAGACCGTATTCGGGAAGAGATAGATAGAATATTAGCCTTTTTGGTTACCAATTGGACCCCATAAAACCGACCTTGTAACTAGGTAACTTCTATATAAGGTATTGGCGTATTAACGACCGTCAGTTAATTAACTGGTTATTGCATATACAGGAAGTACATATATTATGCCAGTAGCATATGTGTTGGTCACGTGTGAAATCGGCTTTGAGGACAAAGCCATGGAACAAATAGCGAAACTACCCTGCGTAGAAGAGGTAAATCGAGTTACAGGTGTCTATGACATAGTTGTAAAGCTAGCCGGGAGCGATTTGGATCTATTAAGAGAAGTTATTGGGAAGGACATGGTAAAAATTAGGGAAATCTCATTCACGCACACATTAATGGCTGATCAAGTTGCATAAAATGTGAAATTAATCTCAATCATTGGAGGTCGCATCAGGTTTTAAGCCGTCAGTTATCATTTTTATGTAGAAACCAATAATCATTTTAATTTCATAATGCTATTGCGGTGTGCTGAGCCCTATTGTCACCACGAGCTATTAAGAAAATCAGAGTCAAGTCGAGTCTTGTCAAATATTGTAGAATCTATCTTGAATCAGTTTACTTCGGACATCAAGGAAATCTGCATGAAGGTTGTCGATAGAACCAAGCCAGTTTACTATTACATAATCTACATTAGAAAACAAAATTACTATTCTGGTACTTATATACCTGGTCCTGATTAAGGACCTATTCATATGAATAGTATATTTTGGGTCGTTAATAACAATACTATAACACTGTGCCAGTAGCGATTCAAGAAGAACGCTAATTCTACGAGTCATCTGACAACGGATCCGAGGCAGCATTGACCATAGTTCCATCTGAAAGTGAGGTTGATCATTGCCTGGTACGAAATAGAACGAGGTGTAGTCAGGACAGAAACAATTCCCTGTTTTTATTCGAATCATTCGTATCTGAAAGTCTCTTGTGAAATGAAGTGTGAAAATGGAAGTGTTCATTCAATGAATCCATTAATGATTAATCGATCAATGATGACCATAAAGATAATAATAGATCCCTGAGCCCAGCAACACTGCAATTTGTCTCCTTTTTTTTCTAATTGACCTAATGGGTATAAAGTTGAGCTCTTTGAGAATATAACAAAAGTAAGTATCCTAATACAAATGAAACACAAATTACGATGTCGTTTATGCTAGCTGATAGCGTTTTATACCTTCTTACCTGATCATTATGCAGGTCTAAATTGCAAATAATATCCTTATTTTGAAACTAAAGGCGAGTAAGCTATTTTACTTAGTAAATTCTTAAATTAGACACTGCGTTAAACCGAGGCTAAACTTTGTTCAATATTCTTAAGTATAATAGGGCGGCTCGGCTTCTTGCCCCCATTATCATAATAATAATTCCTATTTCTATATTATCTATTAATTATTTACCCGCGTTAGTTCAAATCTACAATGAATTGTCCCAAGCCCCTCTTATTTATCAGAGCGATGATAATGATTTAAGAATTGAACTCTTTACCGATGGCTTAGCCAAACCTACTAGCATGACATTTGTAGATAATGATACAATTCTGGTCCTAGAAAAGGATACTGGAACGGTTCGAGTAGTAAACAACGGAACACTTGAAAAAGATCCTGTACTAAGTGTAACAGTCGATGCTAAAGCAGAACGTGGCTTACTTGGAATCGATATACTCAAGAGGAATATTGGACAAACCAAAATTGATGATTATGTCTTTATTTACTTTACTGAGGACATGAACAAAAATACCGGAGAAGAAAGTGTCAGGAATAGAATTTATAGATATAATTGGAATGGAACAAATCTTTTTAATCCAGTCCTTCTGTTAGATTTACCCGGAGAACCTGGTCCTTACCATAATGGAGGCAAGATTAAGATTGGTCCCGACCAACAACTATATGTAGTGATTGGTGATCTCACCAGCCCTTCTACTATACTACAAAATCATGTAATTGACAGAGATGCGACTCCAAATAATACGTCAGTAATCTTACGCATCAATCCTGTGGATGGACGTCCGTCATCAGGTAATCCATTCCAAAACCAGGCTCAAAATAATCTTGTTCGTCTTCCCAATCTGGATTATTATTATGCCTATGGGATCAGGAATAGCTTTGGTATATCATTTGATCCTATCACTGGAAATCTTTGGGATACGGAGAATGGAGAAGGTAAGTTTGACGAAACTAATTTAGTGAAACCCGGATTTAATAGCGGTTGGTACAAGATTATGGGGCCGGTATCCAGGAACAAGAACTTCAGCGAAAATGACCTAGTAATGTTAAAGAATTCGTATTATTCTGATCCGAAATTTAGTTGGTTCAAACCAATCGGCGTCACTGATCTAGAATTCTATAATTCAACTACACTTGGGGCTAAATTTTCAAACAACATATTTATTGGTGATATAAACGCCGGTGACTTGTATTTTCTCAAGATAGATGACAACAGATCTGGAGTTAGAATTGATCCCCTTACTTTAGGTCATACCGATCTGTCCGATTCAGTCGCTGATCTCCAAGATGATCTATCGCCTGTACTTTTTGCTAGGGGATTTAGCGGTAGAATCACTGACGTTGAGACCGGTCCAGATGGTTACCTGTACATTCTAACCTATTCAGATGGACGTATGTATAGAATAGTAAAGTAGCCGTATGGGATCCTCTATTAGTATATTTTGAGAGTATGATATGCCGGTTGATGCAAGTCATAAAAACCACAGACAATTCAAACACAATATCAAAATACATCGAGGCAATGCAAATAGAAGTTAGTCCAAGTCAAAAATACAAGGATCTTATAGTTGGAATAATAACCAAGTTATGCTGAAAGAACATATACTGAGACAACATGCGGGTTGGTCAGGGCGTTCGCAAGTGCACTTGAAATAGGTGTATTATTTCGGCAATGAATCATCAAAGTCTATTCTTCAGGAGTACGGTATATTACCAAAGGACAATGAAGAAATGGACGTACTAAGACCTAAACAATGTCCCAATTGTGGTGAATTTAATCGACCTGACCAAAAGTTTTGAGCTAAATGTAAATTAGTCTTAACTATAGAAGCATTTCAAGACACACTCGAAGAACAAAAGAAGAAAGATTAACGGATTGAAGAATTACTGGAGTGGAAGAAACAGGTACAGGTTTACTTAGTGACCCTGAGCAGTTCGCAAAGACAATTACAGAAAATCAAAGATAATGGTTATCTGACTGGTTTACTATGCACCCCAGCCTTCTTTCTTAAATCATTAAGTATATCCATTGCCTGCTCTGGATTTATCCTTAAAGAGTCTGTAATTTCACTAGTTTTGGAACCCGGATGCTTATAGATACATTCTTCTATCCTTCTCTTTGCTTCATCAGGTTCAAGTGTATGATATTTCATTTCTTTTAGTCAGTTCTTACTTACTTTTTACACTTTTCCATATGAATCATATTATCGTATGAAACAAAGGACGACTGAATAATTCCTCACGGATAAATGGATAGATGAGGATAGGGTAAACTATTTGTTAATATTATATTATTGTCTTTTCTGACCCCTTCCAAACGTAACCGAAGAGATCCTGACACCACTTACAAAAAGAAAGGCTGCTACTTATGAAACCACTATTAAAGTCAAGACTGCCTCTCAGATCAGGCAGAAGTAGACCAGCTACTTTTTCATTTAATGCAATTCCAGCTATTATTTCACGTGAAAACCCAATCTCAATTCTTGTGTCCACATTTTTGGCATAAGAGCGAAGGTCTTGCCAATCAATTTTATTGCCTATAGGAAGTATCATTCGCCATATTAGACTTCTATTTTTATCTCTTTCTATATCAAAGACGATATCGCTATCGATAAGAGAATGATCAGACATTAGCCAAACAAACTTGTCTGCTTCACTTATAACTTGTTGTGTAAAAGATAAGACTAAGCCAGCCTTCGCGTTGTATTGATGCTGCTGCTGTAGTTCTCCTATTCTTTCAATGAATTCTTCGGGATGCGAGGAGATGTTATGTGTAAGGAGATATTCTTTATTTTCTGATAAAAATTCCATTGAGGGAAGGAGCTTGGTAACAAGTTTACCAAGTGTGGTAAGTGCGTAATATCCATTAGATGGATTTTTCTCTACAAAGTTTTGCTCTCTTAGCCTGGCCACATGTTTTGAGGCTTCTTGAATTGAAGAATCCAATCTTTGAGCAATATCACTTAATCTATACTCCTTTTCTTCTCTCAAACAGGATAGCACTTGTAACCTGTCTGTGCTAGCCAGAACAAAAAGCAATTCTGCGAGGGATTCCAACCTTAAACCCTCAACGCCTAGGTTGATATTTAACGATTGTGTTGAGAAGACAATATTAAATATCTTTCATATGGGTATTTATGAAAAATTTAGAAGCAAACTATGAAAAAAACATTGGTGCAACTAGCAAAACTGCGGCAACTGCAGCTCTAATGCTGTTAGTGTCTGTTACAATAGTATCGCTATTCTCGTTATCAAACATCATCATTCCAGATACAGCACATCAATTAGTAGTAGCCGAAGACGCTCAGCTGGGTGTGAATAGTGTCGAACAAATAAACTTCAGCTCCCCATTTAGTAATTCCTTTAGTTTAGGAACTCCCTTTTTAGTTGAATACGATAACACAACAAGTCTAAAAGCAATCAAAAATGCTGATCCAAAGAGCTTTGATCTTACATCCGAAGGTTATGGGACTGTTAACGGTTTAAGATACAAGGATAATGGAACAGGAATTTACCTTACCAATCCGGTTGACGGAAGCGTTTATCAAAAGGGAGTTATTGAGCTAAAAACAGATAGTGACGCAATTGAAACTACATACGAATCTATCAGTAGAACAAGTGATAATGGCATTGTATTAGATAATGGTATAATGATCTTTAACGCGTCGTCATCCAATGGTGGAGACTTATCGTTTCTGAACAATACAGTGGCTGCATACAAAGATATCATAGATCTTAGAAGAGGTAATCTAACTACTATGGCATGGGAATGGAAATAGAACTATATTCCAACCAATCCAGTAACAATTGTATGTCTCCTCAGGGGCAGCAATTCTTTTTTCAATATCCATGTTATATTTTTACTTTAAGTGTATCTATTGGCAGAATCGATAGTCATTCAATTTTATACGATTGTACTGTTGGATTACTAATAATATCTCATAAGCAGTTTTGCCAATCCATTCAATCCATTCATTATCATCGTCGGTAAAATCAATCACTAATTTCTCTTTGTCTTCACTTTTGTGTATGTCTGACTGTCATAATAGCTATTTCCATTCCATGTTTGCTTTTATTTCTCGCTTCCAGGACATACCCTGCTTTTCCAGACCATAAAGCGCAATATCAGCTGGCCCAGGATAGCCTGGTAGATCTGGATGATGAGTTACGAGGTGTCTTTCGTATCCATCAACTGAGCCAAAGTCATTCTGGTTACAATAATAATATTTTGGCGGAATGCTGCTCATGTTTTAATGTCCGTCCCAATATATCTAACCATTATGATAGGAGTAACCGAAGACCTAGAATTATTATTTTTCTTCATCTGCTGATTCGCTTTGACCTTTTTGATCTGTATCCACTTTTGTCTCTCGGGCACCCTTCCTAGGAAGAAGTGCTTCTTCTGTATCACCTAGTTTTGACTTAGTAAATCTAATGAGTGCTCGGGTAACCTTGTCTGTAACTAGCCCTATGGAAAAAATTACTACCGCCGCCCCACTATTGGTTTGACTTTGTACGTTTATGTTGTTATTTCCTGCGTTGCCTCCGGAGACACCCCTGACGCAGGCCCCACAAAACCAAATGGCTTTTGCTTGGTGTTGTGGTGTAGTAACTGTGCTTATAACACCAACTGACAGGATTGTTGCAACTAACAGATAAACCGCTACAACCTTTGTTTTGTTCTTCATAAAAAAGTAGGCATACAGATCATATAAAAAACAGTTACATCTGTTGGATACATAAGTACCCTGCATATGGATGAATATACATATGTATATCATGAGGTGGTATATTCACCTTAGGAGAATTAGTGTTTTTCTTAAGAATTCCTCATCAAAGAACTCTAACATTCTTTTTTTCACCCCCGATTTAGTAACAGTATTGCAGATATTCATCTTGTCACTTTTCGACTTCCTACCTCAAGTACTATTAGCTGACATGTACTAAGAATTAACCTGTTAGTAGTGAATTACGTACATGTGCCGGAAAAAGGTCATCTAAGGGGAAGTAGTGCGAGTATTTCAGATGCCAAATAAGACAGGAATGGCATCCCTGCCATTGGGAAAAAGTGAGACTGATCCAATAGGACGGAAAAAACATAAAGCATTAACGAAACTGAGAAAAAACTTAATAACATGCCTTTGTATAGGCATACGTCTTGTGTGCAATCCTCCAAGAATCTGAAAGAGGCAGTTTGCTGAGATGCAAGTGTTTTGCGTTTGTACAGCCATTTGGAAGTACCATTATTTGTATCAACAATAGTGAGACTTGGAAGTTCAATAATTGTAGTAATTTGAGGATGTCATGGGAATCATTAAGTCTCTTGTGAGTAACGTTCGTTCAATTCCTTTTTCATCGTGGAAAATACTCTTTATTCTCTCATCGATCTATGCTCTCGTGGCATGCGCAGAGACTATGATTATTCCTGCGATCCCCGATATTATTGATGACTTTGATGTTCAGTATGATGATTCTGCATGGATTTTGAATGCATTCTTTATTAGTGGAGCTGTAATAACCCCTATTACTGGCCAACTATCCGATGTTTACGGTAAGAAACTGATATTATTGATTATCATATCCATTTATGTTTCAGGTGTTATACTGGGGGGCGTTTCAAATAGTTGGCTAATCTTTCTTGTGGCAAGAGCACTTCAAGGCATAGGACTTTCTATGACCATCGTTGCTTATGCAGCAATTGCTGTTACCCTTCCAAGAGATAAAATAGTGGTCGGACAGGGATTCATGATAACAATGGCCGCTGTTGGTGGAGTAATAGGTCTATCCCTGGGAGGATATACCATTGAGAGCTATGGATGGCATTCCACTTTCTTTTTCATAGTCCCAGTAGCAATCATCTTGATAATACTGATATCCAAGTATATAAAAAATGACAATGATAATAGTAAGGGTAGGGATCCTCATGTAAATCTTGATGTTAGGCAACCCAGCTCGTCATCTTCACATTCGCAATTACACTCATCTTCATCTTCTTCCTTTGAGACATCTTCTTCGCCTAAGATGAGTATTGATCTCAGTGGTACTCTAACATTGAGTATTACCGTAGTCTTCCTCTTGATTATCATGTCGAATTTTGAAGCAGCAGTACTTACTTCTCCATCAATTACTTCGCTATCTTCCTCTTCTGGTGCCAATGTTGCACCACCGCAGCCGTTAACTTCATCAGGAATATCTCCTTCCCCGACTTCATCCCATCAATCTCAGTCGATTAACGTACATTCACTACAGATTCCTTTTCTTATAATTGCAATAACCGCCGCGATAGCATTTATCCTAATTGAGAGAAATAAGAACAATAGATTACGAGGTGTATTAAAGCGAGCTACCGTTGCCCCTGCCACCAATACCACGACAACTGCGCAGTCAGACACCAGATCACTATCGATGTCGTCTCCTTCAATACCAACTTCATTACGTGCAACGTCAAAGACAAATAGCGCTACTGGAGCAGGTCTTCCCAAGTCAGATAGTTCACAAATTCATCCCGTTATTGATCTCCGCCTATTCACCAATGGCCGCGATGCGTTTGTCATCGCCATTATGATTCTGGCTATCTCAAGCTTCCTGTTTAATTCGATCCTTCAAGTTATTCCCATCCTATCAAGGAACCCTGAACCGTTCGGATATGGAAAGAGTGCTATAGAAACTGCACAGCTAATGTTACCACTAGCCATCAGCTCCGTAATAATTGGTCCCGCTTCAGGGTTTGTGATATCAAAAATATATTTATGAGATCTGTCATTATTGGGTCTGTCATGATGTTCATAGCGTTTAGCACGATGACGATGTTTTTCTTGGATGAATCAATGGTTTCTACATCCTTGGCAATATTCAATATAGGTTACCTATTCTCCACCGTTACTGCTCTCAATATAGTAGTACTCTCAACTCCAAAATTGTTGTTGGGTACTTCTCTCGGAGTTAGCATATTCCTTAAACGTGTGGTGGGATGTATAGGTCCTGCCATAGCAGCCACCTATATGCATACTCATTTATCACCGATTGTTTCAATTAATGGTGTTGTTGATTACATTCCGTCACTCCAATCATATTTTGGAATCTTTCTGTATATGGTCTTGCTTTCTGCGGCGGGGGTTGGATTAGCTGTCCTTTTGTCAATGAGGTCCCCGAGGTGTCAGCTAAATTCACTTGAGCAGCGTGGGAGTATTGGACAATCAAGTAAAGCATTAATAGATGAAATTAGCACGTGGAACTTTGTTACAGTAAAATCACACAGGTATGGAGGGGTAGAATTTCGTGCAAGAGGAAAGAATACCCTTGGACATGTGCATGGTGACAACCTAGTAGATCTGCCCTTATCGCCTGAAATAAGAGACAGGATAAGGAAAGAAGCAATGTTGATCGCAGATGGCGATAGCCTCAATGATGTTAGGGATTATAACAAGGACCCGGTTGCGGCCACACCAACCTTGGCTCCACCAGGAGCGTCAACAGTAGCTTCCTTGCCGCCATACTCTGTGTACAAAGAATCAGGTTGGGTATGCTTCTGCCCTCGTCAAGAATCAGGAGATATTTCCATGATGATCTACTACTTCAGGCAGAGATATGACATGATACTAGCCAGAAAGAGTATTGTAAGGCGTATGATTCCATTCTAAATTTCTGTTCATATCATGATCTAGCAAGTTATTTTTACATTAGCCCAACGATGATTGACCTGATGCCACCAGCTATTTTGAAGGGTTGGTTGACTGGCCACTTATAGTAACTATCAAGTAGCTTAATTGATATAACTTCATCGTCAGTCGGAAGTTTATCTACAAATCCTCGCCATGTCTCAATTTCTCTGGCAAGTACATCTTCATCTGGGAATATGTTAATTGGTACACTCTCATTCTATAACTCGGTTTTCGCCGTTTCAATATCCCTCTCACGCTGCAGGTAAATCTCGTCCCACCAATGATATGCTTTCTTTTCATCAAACACATACAATGACCGGCTAAATCCAAACACGGATAGCACTGCTTCTGCAGAATCGGGAAGCATCTACGAATTACGAAACCTTAAAGTACTGTCTTCCAAGCTGGAGTATGTGTGCCTAATAAGTGGCGATGCAGCTAACTATACTCTCGATCCCTTACCCATTTTTATACCTACGAAATATACTATTACGTATGAGTAGATCCAATTCAATGAATGACAGTCTCGTTTCGCATATTCTCTATAGGGTTCCCAAGAAAAATCATGATGCAATGTTGCAGCTCTGCAAAGAAGCCTACGAAATGTTAAAGCAGCATGGTATTCTACACTATGACGTTTTCAAGCTAAGCAATACTGATGCGCCAATGGATGGGTTTGATAACATTGCTAATACTATTTCAGCTAATCAAGACGAGGAAGTGTGGGTCGAGTCAATTTATTACAAAGATCGCCAGCACATGAACGAAGTAATGTCAAAGTTGGAAAAAGACGAAAGAATGGGCGAATCGATGAAACAATCTATGGCCCTACTACCTCCTGGGACTAAGTTCATCATGGGGGAATTCGAACGTCTCAGCGTCTAGGCAGGCGAAAGCTTAGACTATACTAGAAAATCAGTTGTGTTTAAAAGACAAATGCTTGAGAGGAATCACCCACAACATGTTATGAAAAGCGTCACCAGTTGTAAGATAGATCTATCATTGCACAATCATTAGAATACTATTATTCGTGATACTGTGAATTATTGTGCCTTGATTTCTAGTTGGTAACTTAAAACTCCCTAACTTTCTTCCTTTTTGTCTGTAGATGCTTCTATAGTCTTCTGCTTTTCATTGTTAAGTTCATCGAGAGGCATAGAATCTGCTGAGATTATAATACTGCTATTTGCCTCCAGATTTCCTTGAATAGATATGACCGCATACTGTGAATTTCTCAAGATATCAATAGTAGAGTCACAGTTAGACGTACTGATTCAAGTAGTTGGAGTACTAATTCTTCTAGTAGAACCACAGAACCGTAATCATCAATGTCAAGCTTAGTTACATTAATCGTTTTATTGTCATTACAAACACCATTTACTTTGGTGCAATACTTTATTGATATTTTTAGAAGATAATTCTAATGTAAGGGTTCAAACACAGTTCTCATTAGAAGTTATGCAAGGGACTACGGAAAGACAGTAAGACACGACTTCTTAGACGAAAAGCTAAGTGACTTACCACTAATGAGAACAGATTGCAGCAGCCACTATTTGTCATCATTAACTTTAGAAGTAAATACAACCTGATATTAAAACGCAATCACAAAGTAGTATCAATGCACCAAATAAGGATAAACCCTATCGAGTGCATAAGGACGTGTGTCGAGTTAAGGCCGGCTACAATGTGGACATTTAGGATTTGGATAAGAACGTCACAAGTTATTCTTACATACTAGACGACATACGATTATCGTTACCTTGTTTGAAGTAGTAATTAGCAATGCCAATTCAACATGTCAACCATCCCCGCCAGCCAATATGGGAATACCATATGGTCAAGATGCACGTAAGAAAATCCGTATCAGTCGCAAGACAGTTGATATTGGTAAGTGGAACCTAGGTAGGAAACATGGTGAGGAAACGAGGAAACGAATGTCTGAAGGACAATTGCGACAGTTAGTAAGATTGAAAGAGTAAGTGGTCGATTGGATTTATTCTCGATTCTAGATAGGTAACCTTAAGAGTGTGCGTTATACTTATATGATTAGGAGAAGTAGGATTGTATATCATAGTAATGGTGGGAAAGTTGATACATTCCCACGATAGACGGCAACCGCGAATTTGATATTAACACACTTTCAGGTCTGGAACTAGCAAAGTTTGTCCTGTTAAGACTTGTAAATGATCACGACAGCATTGAGAATATAGCAGAGAAATTTGATAATGATAAACGATTGATTTCAGAAGTGGTTAAGTTTCTTAACGATATACGTTGGATTAAGCAGGACGTGAATGGGGAATACAAAATTACAACGAAGGGTAAAAATAATATGATCACACGTCAAGAACCATTAGTAAATTTAGGTAGGTAGGATAACTTGACAGTAATATGATAATACAAGATGGGCGGCTAAAATCCGGAGTGGATTTGGATCGAAACCAGCCGCATTACCTTATGTTTGGATTCAATATAAAAATACACAATATTGTATAATAGAGGCTCACAGACGCAGGAGTAGAAGGCCAGGAGTGAAGCAGATATCAAGGAATGCCCTGACACACCATTTCCTATATCAACAGTAAGTTTCAACGTTTGCAGCATAAGCTACAGTTTCTAACACAGGGATAGAATTTTATTATAAGAAGAATTGATTGAATAGTTGTTTCATTGGTTAATCATTTAAACAAATTTAACCTGCTATAAAGTTAAGTCAGTTTGTTATGAACTGAATAATTTCACATGGGTGGTCGTCGATACCCTTCAACCAGATAGTATCTACCTTCGATAATTTTCGAATAAAAATAATACGGTAGCACAGTCTCACAATATGCTACCATCTTAAACCAAAGTTCAGATAGGACGACCAATCTTTTCCCGATTCAATCTATGGGTCGGCTTCCACTTTAACTTATCCGTTAAATTACTCATGTATTGACTAATGTATGTTGCTTGTAAAAAGTCAAAAAAATACTTATTGAAATCTGCATGTTCTTTCTTAGATCTTTTATATAATATGTTGTGCAAAACCATGCAGGTAGCAAAGTCATGATTTGCTGCCGATTCCAACCCAAGGTAACTCCAAGTCGAGGCGTATGCATTAAAGGCAGGTAGATACTTAGGGTTTAACTAGAATTTTTCCCTAGTCATTCTACTACCTGCCTTGTAAATAACCATGTTCTGGAATATTTTTTATACAACAATGTGAACCCTAAAAAGGGTTGTAAATCTGCGCATAGGGTAGTAGCAACCAGCCGACAAATTCTCGGTCGCACTACCTTTTTTAACCGTTGTATTAAAATGTTAAGCAAAATTACATAGCAATACCAATAGATTACAACAGTTATGGGCATATTTCTGTTACTAGTTAACAACCAACAAAGTTTTGAGCGTGAAAGGGATCAAAATATTGTCGTTCTGTTTGATAACACACGGATCGTAATGTCAAGTAGAGGACTCCATATATTGGATATATTGAATAGTAAAGTAACTTGGTATCAAATTAGCAAAAGAATTATTTTTTTTGCGTATTCCATTCAATACCTAGCTATATAACCAATAGAACTAGACAAATATTGTAGTTAATCGTTACAATTACCTCAACCACACGCAGTCCAACAAAATCGTGAAACTCCTCTTCAATTATACTGTGTTTTGTTGAGACCTGGGTACGCTCTGCTCATTGCCAGGTAGTTATTTGCACCAGGTTGAGAATTGAACTGTTCCAGAATGCTATCAGTTACCATTCCAACTATCTTCGGGATAGTTCTTGCTGCCTCGACGATTTCTTTTTCTAATGATGCATCAGATTCAATCATCAATGAGCCTTGCATAATAGTAACATTAATACCAAAAGAATTATCATACCTCTTCCACTTTAGAATAGAGACCCCCAAATCGTTGATTTTCCCTACCCATCGGAGATTTTCGAACCATTTCCCCGTCAGCTTTGAGGTTACCCTATCAATATTAAACTTTGTAAAATGCATATCCAAATATGCCAATTGAGTATATTTTCTGTACTCAATGTTGCTATTCTCTGAAGTATTGGCCATACCTAGATGTCGTCCCAACTTAGTTAATCGAAATCCATAATGTTTGATTTGTTCAATTAGGCCTAGATCGACGAGTCTTTTAATCGATCTACTAAGACTTTGCTGATGCATACTAAGCTCCCTTACTAATCCATTAAACGTATAACTAGTGTCACTATTTGCATCGCCTTTCAGCAGTGATAGGATCTTGTTGTCGTTATCATGTAATTCATTCAATACTTTTGAACTTAATGCAGAAGATTCGTTGCTATCGATGTTATTGACCAACAGCACTTGTTGACTCGGTAAGCTAGCATGTGATTCAGTATGAATGTCATCTGGCAACCTAGAACGGTCTCCTCCACTATCCACTGAAATATCTGCTTCGTTGGTCACTAAGTGATAATTTCAAGCATTTTCTCCAATATTATCCTTTTCGCTTCCCGATGCAGTTTAAACCGAATACCAGAGACAGGAGGGTAGATCTAATCGATGACATTCACGAGATAAAATGAGCAGATAATTTCATATATTATCGATGGAACGGATATGTATGTCAAATATTCGTGCGGAAGATACAGGATACTTATTTTCTGGTTCTAAAAGCGCCAGCGCCCATGTTAGATCTTTTTCGATACCATTACCGTAACAGCCTCAGAACCATAAAGAATATAGAATAATCCCTCATAATGCGTATAAATCTTCATTGTTAACCAGTTAGGGGAGATTGAGGCAGTGAAGAAATTAATTCATTGTAAACCGTTCTTTGTGATAAATTTAGTTTTTCTTGTGGGTACCGCTTTTCTAATTATTCCTGAATACGAACAAAATGTGGTGAGGGCGCAGGATGAACCTAGTTTGATTGCCCTAAATTCAAGCAGCCCAAGCGTTGATGAAAATAATACAAGTGTCTTCGGTAATGATAGCACGTCTGAAGAAAAAATGGAAATACAGATCTGCGACTCATCTCATTCATGTTGAAATCTTAGTGCCAATATAGTGGACTAACCATAAGCTCATTTTCTGAGGCATGTGGTAATAATATATATGCGCATTCTCCCTTACTAGTAACATGTCTGAGTACGTAGACGGCACATTTAGATGTACAATATGCGCAAAGGAATTCCTTACAAAAAAAGATGCTGATTCTCATTATCGTGAAGATCATTCGACCGAAGTCGTCGATATTCATGAATGAAAATGAGTTTGGATTGGCACGCACAGGATTGAACCATTATGATTTAGCAGAATTTCATCATGTGGCCTGTAGTTGCCATGTTAAAATCAATCATGGCAAGCAAACGACTCACTACTTTCTGGTATCTTATTAAGGGATCTGAATGTGATTTGGTTCATATCTATTCACTATGATATTTTTTACTAATAATTCCTATATCATTTATTATAGCATCTCAATTGAAACTAATAATATAACATTCAATCGAACCTGTTATTATATCCAAAATTTCATCCATTGAATATAGTCA
>JAATVS010000558.1 GCA_014523695.1 Nitrososphaerales archaeon TH5895 | reverse complement strand
TGCTAGAATGTAACAACAACTATGGGAATAATAGCAGAAATGATTTACGTAAAGTTTGTGAAGCGGCTTTATCTGCAAGTAGGAACGTGATATTTGCTGCTTTGGTAAATACAAATGGGATACTCATTGTTGGCAAGTATAGATGTGATTATCATTACAAATTTTTTAGGCCAATATCTGAAAGCTCTAGTACAGATGTATCTAAGGGTTGTATATTTTATCTGGAGCGATTATTACCGTACTTAATGGGGTCTAGAAAGGTTAACAATAAAAGTAACAGACAAGGTGGCAATCTAACAAAAAAGGATGGAGAACGAATAGAGTTAGACCTATTAAATATAGATGGAAAAGTAAAGACGGCCATTACGAGGATTCCAGAATTACCGAATATGTTTTTATGTGTCGAATACGTTTCAAGTTAAGCATTTCTACAAATGAATTATTGCTTGGAATTGATTAGGACATTCGCAGGTTTGTTCACCAAGATCAACGACATTGATTTGATGTTGCATAGAAAGCCGTTTTCCATCAGTTAACGTCAAAGATTCAGATGATATTTAGGATCATGCAGTAATAGATGACCGATTGTAAGATTTGGTGACAACTCAAACGTTGTATGTTGGGTCCTCCCATCGTTAGAACTTAGAGATTGGTATCGTTGTCAGTAGCGCCGGTGATGAAAATATCTATTATTATTAAGTCCGTGCAATCATTCAGCTCTCCCTACTGAAATTGTAAGACAAGAAAATATAGAGCAAAATAATTTCCAGCAAGCATAGAGTCATCTTTAGTAGGATAAGCTATAAACAATATGAGTATATATTAAGAGCAAGAATCAGATTGCATTTGAGGGACCAAACAGATCGATCTTAATGTTAAATTCCATTCTTCTTAAGAAGGCAGTGATTTCGTTAATGCTCGCAAGAATATTCTATACTGTAAATTGGTTTAATATTCCCTCTATTTTCTTTTTTATAGCTGTTGATTTCGACAAAGACATTTCCGTATTAGGCCTTATAACTGCAAGTTTTTTTATCGGTGTTGGTCTCTTTCAGGTTCTCGCGGGAATTCTAGCCTCCAAATATTCTCCAAGAAAAATTGCCATTCTTGGTATTGCAATCGCTTCTACCGCAGTCTTTTTCTCTGCATTCTCCATAGATTTGTTTTCTATTGCAGTACTAAGGTTTATTGTAGGAGTAGGCATGGCATTTTTCTTTGGCCCAAGTGTTATCCTAATTTCGGAATATGTTGGGAGGCAATCTGAAGGTTTGGGCATGGGTCTACTCAATTCAGCCCATGCTATAGGTGGAATCATTGGCCTTTTCATATGGGTGTTAGTAGCGGAGATATTTGGATGGAGAACAAGCATAGTTCTGAGTGCAATAGCTGGACTCATTACCGTAATAATTCTACAAATGTGGTTACCGAAAGGGCCTAAACTTCGCCAGAAACAACAGATGGAAACAACATTTGACATGGACGATGAACAAATGAAGGAGACCCAAAATAACGGTAGCGATATTGATGTTGGAGAGAGAGTTAATTTTAAGATCAAGTTTGACCAAGTGCAAAACGTACTGTTTAATAAGTCACTCATTAAACTCGGTTTAGTATTACTTGGATTTCAAGTAGGCTCAGGCCTGATCTGGTCTTTTATCGTATTCTATCTCGCAGACCATATTAAGATAGATCCAGCACTAGCAGGTCTTATTGGAAGTCTCAATCTGGTTGTGGCCCTAATATCCTCCCCGCTAGTTGGAAAGGCATACGACAAACTAGGAAATGCAAGAAAACTGCTGGCAATATCTGGAATTATATCAGCAGTTAGTGTAATGATGATTGGAGTACTACAATCTCAAATTTACCTCATTGGTATCTCCGTTGTTGTGGCGGGCTTCTTTCTATCGTGGGGATTTGTAATAGTCTACGTAAAGGCTAAGCAAGTTGACACGCAATCTCTTCCTACTTACCAGACGCTTTCTGTAAGTTATGTTAATGGTATTTCGTTATTTGGTGCCTTTTGGATACCTATTCTTTTTGTTTCAATAATTAATCAATTTGGATATTCGACTGCTTGGATTGTGGGAGGAGCGATTTTCCTTGCATTGGTTCTTCCAATCTTGACATTAGAAGACTGATCCTATATGCGGTAAAGCTATGGAGGTCGATAAAAAAAAGCTGAGATCGGAATGCACGGGAATGCACATTAGACATTTCTTGTTAGGTTCGGTCAAAAATAATCCATTTAAAGAAGGTGTAATCACGTCTCTAAACCCCATCACGAAGAATGACACATGCATGATGATGATGCATGATGATGATGCATGATGATGATGCATGATGATGATGCATGATGATGATGCATAATATGAATAAATTTTTCTAACCAAACATCGCATGATTTGTTAGGGATTACATGATTTGCATGACCCAACTCAATGACTAACGATAATTTAATCAATAAATATGCGCATTCATGACTATTAACAAGTTTTCTACCAAAATGTAGTTGGTGAGCTAGATATCATCTAACGATACGACAGAGGAGGATACTGTTTATTCCACTTCAGCCTATATTACTGAAAATGTTAATGGCACACATGATTTAAAAAATGTCGTACATAGCAGACACGACGCATCAAATGAAAGTATCAAATATGATATGGTGGATCTGGTGGATCCAATACGACTTGCTGCGGTGGGTGATCGATATCCTTACCATACGTCTATGGAAGGCATAGTACTCTATAAGAAACGAAGTAGTGAACATACCTTTTTGATGCTTTACTGGACTATTTTATCTTCCTCGTCCCGGGCTAGCGAGAAAGGAGAGTTGCAAACCAAAAAAACTCTGGAGCAGGTAAGGCTACCACAGGATCCAGAAAATAGGTTAGTATCCTGCACGGAGGAGGAAGCGTTTGATTTCCTGTACAGCTTATATGGATCTAACAGGAATTCGGACGTTACTGATGAAGAAATAGATCAGATTCTGAAAATTTATCTTCCGGACAAATCTATTTCAAGATAGGTTTCGGCAATAACCCAAGAAGTAGAGTTCAAAAGAGCTGCATTTTTAGACAGTCAATACTAACTATCAATTAAGATCATCATATCGGTCTAAATTACTTCGTAAGAGCTATTCCGATTGAGTTGTAAGAATCTGTGCCATAAAATTCTTATTTTATTCTCTTATAAGATTCCAGATTCTCTATGAAATTAATTATCAGTAAATCAAAAATTCATGCTTAGGTTTCAAAAAATTTATTAAAATTATGTCAAGAGTAAGTAATGTTACTGTCTATTGATGAATTACAGGAGATAAATCGTTTTTAAAGGATTGCAAACCCTATACCAAACATAATTTCCAAAGGTAGATCGGTTGCTAAGAAATCTTTTACTAATGCGCGAACAAGGAAAAGACCGAACTTTTGATCCAGTATCTTCTTGCTACCCAGTAGAAATATCAGTCACTGATGGAACAGAACCTGAGAGATTCACAGATGTGATACGTCGAAAAACTGGGTTACTTCCTTTGTTATGTAACAACTGTACCCGTCATAATGTAAAGTAGCAGAATTCACAATTGCTAAAAGGAATTTGCAAATCTGATGAGAGTATAATAAAGGTTTCCGGTTATCATGTTGAAATACACAAATAATAATCAAGATCCCCTATATTATCGCAGGAAGCCTACCATAACGAATAGGGGAGAGTGCATGAGGAGAATGCCTAACCGCCGAAATATACTACAACTGGTCTGCCAGTACCTACGGTTTTATTAGTCGCTGCATTTCATCTGGAATACAGTATTACTGAAAAGGTCAGTCACGATGCATCATATATCAATTGAATAGATTTTGAATTGAATCACAAATTTATTTTCAATGAAATTGGTCATATTATTGCATTTTGTCTGTTGATGGAAGCTTTAAAGATGTGCCCTTAACATCCAGGCCATCTTCTCATGAATTTCCATTAATCCGGTTAGAAAATCGTTTGTACCAATATCATGATACTTTGTATCACATATTTCGAGATCTGAACGTAGATTGCGAATAACTTGCTCGTGATCGCTTAATAATTTAGAAATCATCTTAAGGTCACCTGGATACTCTCCGGGACTCTCTTTGAGTCTAGACTCTTTGACGAATTCGGTCAATGTAGCTATTGACATTCCTCCGACTGTCCTTGTACGTTCTGCTATTTCATCAATTATTTCGTCAAGTTTTTCATACTGACCTTGGAAAAACTTGTGTCTATCATTAAAGTGAGATCCTGTCACATTCCAGTGATAATTTCTAGTCTTAGTATACAGGATATATTCGTCTGCTAGTAAAGTGTTTAGGATCTTTACCACACCTTCTCTATTCTGCTGCGAAATCCCTATATTCAGGTCACTCTTCGTCTTCTCAAGTGTTTTTAATGTCATTATATCAGATTTATGTTATCAATGTATAAAAAGATCTCATACCTGATTCGGATCTAGATGAGGTCATCATATTTTTGGCAATCTGAAACTAGATATCGCGAGAAGGTAAATTATCCACCCCTTACCATCATAGATCATTTTGTAGCCGCCACAACTGAGATGAAATAAAATTATTGGCGGTTAATCATAGAAAACTCTTATAGACTTTACACTACATTTGTTAATATTATTCTAATAATATATTATTTGTGATGAAGCAACTAAGACAACAACATAGAAGCAGATCGGAGATAATAGCGTCTATTCTTGCAACAGCAAATGGAAATCGAATAAGGCAAACCGAAATACTCTATAAAACATATCTCTCACATACTCTCTTGAAGGACTATTTGTTGTTCTTAATTGAGAATGACCTGATAGAATATACTCCCGGAGATAGAACATTTAAAACCACTGAGAAAGGCATGCGTTTCCTTAAGATGTATTCACAGATGAATGAACTGATGATTATGAAGCAGCAAGTTGTACAATTTGCTCAGTAAACATACTCTAAATGCTTGTCCCGTTAGTGACCGAAATCATAACGTGTGACGATCTTTGAGATAGGTAGAACGATCGTCATAGAACCTTTTACACTTGAATACAAACATTTTTCTGTAAATTCTCACTGTATTTTCTTAGCGTATTATTATATATCTTTGTCCAGCAACTAAAATTATTATCGTGGGCTCACTAGTAGATAAATTTCCGCGTAGTTCAAACAAAAATTTGCCGTATCAAAGAATCACGAAGATACTTTTGGTGAATAGTGATTATGAATCTGCAATGACCTTGAAGGAAAGTTTAGAGGAATATGGTTTCAAAGTTCATTGTTTTACAAACATATTCGCAGCCTTCCAGAAGATTGAGAAAAGTAAAAGGTAAATTACGACATGGTTTTATGTGATTTCCAGACATCTAGTACTGAATATTTGGTACTTGTCAAACAAATAAGAGAACTAAGCAACACCGTGAAAATATTCCTTATGAGTTCATGTGAAATTGGAGACAGTGTAGTACGTAACGCTATGATTGCAGGTGTTAATGAGATAATAATGAAACCAATTTCAGCTGAAAACCTCAACATAATATTACAAGACTACATAGATGGGATCAAAAATCCTCTAGATTCGGCGCTAAAATTATGATGCTCCTAAATTCCATTAGTGGATATCATGTAGTGAATTGATTCAATAGCACATTTCGCTCTTGGCATGCAGTGTACGTGCATTAGCATAAAAATAGAGATTCATCGCCAATCTTTCACGTAAGGGGATAAATACAATACAATGGATAGCCATAAGATAGAAGCCATCAGATTTTTTAAAGGTCATTAAATAATGTTCCCGTATATCTTCATTATCAATTATACACGGGGATATTTGCATATTATATAAAAGAATAATGTGTACAAAATATCCTAGGCAAAAATGTCCAGGAATACTCAAAATGGAATCTTATCGAATGGACCGATCTCGATGCCTGGATTGGTTAAAAGAGCGAAATTTGGAAAACCCCATCCAAAACCTGAAACATTAATATCACGATTGGACATTGAAATTGAATGTCCAAGATGCAATGAGATCTTACAACTTTATTCCGATTTTGACAGACTTTATTATTACTGCGAGAGTTGTAGTCTACATCTGCGTGTTGGATAAAGAGCCGACAACTATTATGTTTGCGGCCATCGAGTCGTAAAATATTCTAATGACCACAATTCGCATCTTTAATTGTTTCGGAACTAGTATTTAGCCATCAAATAGTATCATTCCCTTATTACCAAACACTTCTCAGATTCTCTAAACCGTAGCCAAGGTCAGTTGCTAACCAAAACTAAACCTCAAGCCAGCAAAAATGTTAGATTATCAATATTTGTTTTTCAGTGAATAGTTCCCGAACAATTTTAAGGTAGAATGACAGTTCAGAAAAATTAATCTTATCTTACAGACATTCTTAACCCTTAAATAATATATATCATTTTTGCAGAAGAAGATGAAAACCATATTAGCACTAACTTTAGTAGCAATTTTGGGATTAGGTACGTTGGTACCAGGAATTCCGTTTGCTCCAAAGCTAGCTTTAGCAGATGACAGGGGAGACAACGACAACGATGGTGGCTCCGCGTCAGCAGCAGCAGCTGCATCCAGCGATGGTGGCTCCGCGTCAGCAGCAGCAGCTGCATCCGGCGGTGACCATGACGACGATGATAAGAAGAGACATCATGACGACGATGATAAGAAGAGACATCATGACGACGATGATAAGAAGAGACATCATGACGACGATGATAAGAAGAGACATCATGACGACGATGACTGCAAGAAGAGACATCATGACGACGATGATAAGAAGAGACATCATGACGACGATGACTGCAAGAAGAGACATCATGACGGCGATGATAGTGATAACAGCAGTGCAGCAGCAGCAGCCGCAGCAGCAGGCAACTCAGCAGCAGCAGCCGCAGCAGCTGGAAACAATTAGTTTGAGCGTGCTTAAAGGCCGATGACCAAGATTCCCCTATTTTTTTAGGGATACGGATTACGTCATCCCATTCCGATAGATTCTGTTGTGCTCTAACCATAACTATTCATCATATCATTACGCGTTGAAGATGGGTTCTTCTTGCATTTTCTAAGAACTTTCTATCGAAGTTGGTGAATATTCAGAAGCAACAAAGTGCCCTTCGATTGTCCAAATATTAGATAAAGGCAATATAAATTAAGAGTAATTTACACAAATCGTCAAGATTGATCTATTTTAGTCTCGTGTATCCGTTTGCAATTACTCAACCCAATACAAAGGGGGTATGATTAGGCTTATCTATATATTGATTAAAAGTCTAATCTGATTTCATGGGTACCCAAATGAGCTGTGCTAGAAAGGGCCAAACAACTGACGAAATGATTCGTGTTTCTAAAGATGAAAGGATAAATATTGAGGCCCTTATGCATGGGATAGCCAGAGGAAGTATTATCATCCCCAGGAATCTCGCGAGAAAGCAAGAAGCCGTCCGAGTTGTTGGAATAGGAAATGGTTTGAAGACCAAAGTAAATGTGAATATTGGAACTTCGACCTTGTATCAAGATCTTGAGGAAGAGATCTCAAAGGCAAAGATTGCTGTCAATCACGGGGCGGATACTATAATGGATTTGTCGGATGGAGGCGATCTTGATCTAATCAGAGAAAGACTATTGGAAGAAGCCAAAATAACTTTTGGTTCAGTTCCAATTTATCAAGCTTATGCACATGGAGTCCAGAAATACAAGAACCCTCTTAATATTACAGAGGATGATTTTCTGAACGCGTTTGAAAAGAATGTTAAAGATGGAGTTGATTATACTACCATACATTCTGGTATAACTAAGGAACTAGCAAAAAGAGTACTGGAGGTAAAAAGACATGGTGGAATAGTCTCTAAAGGAGGTACCATAACGGCAGCATGGATGCTAAAGTATGACAAAGAGAATCCTTATTTCAAACACTTTGATTATCTCTGTGAAATTGCCCGGGAGTATGATGTTACATTCAGCTTGGGCGACGCATTACGTCCTGGATCGATACTGGATTCCCATGATGAATTGCAGATTGAGGAGATGTTGAATGTATCAAGACTTACAAAGAAAGCTCATGAGCAAGACATTCAAGTTATGGTCGAAGGTCCAGGACATGTTCCATTGAATGAAGTTGCTGCAAATGTTCGACTTGCGAAATCACTCATAGGAAACGTTCCCTACTATGTTCTTGGTCCTTTAGTAACAGACATAGCAGCGGGATATGATCACATCGCTAGCGCAATTGGAGCCGCTGTTTCCGCCGCTGAAGGTGTTGACCTCCTTTGCTACTTGACGCCTGCAGAGCACCTGGGATTGCCTACTGTCGACGAAGTAAAGGAAGGACTAATAGCATATAGAATAGCCGCACATGCAGGCGACCTTGTCAAACTGCGTGAAAAAGTAATCGATTGGGATAAAGAGATTACTGAAGCACGGCGAACTCTGAATTGGGAAAAGCAGATAGCTCTGTCTATTGATCCTGAGCAGGCTGCCAAGATACATCACAGACGACAAGGTCAGCTAGATGGCAATAATGTTCCTTGTACTATGTGTGGAGGAGCTTGTGTATACATAATGTTACCGCAACAACGTAGGAATGATGAAGTAATTACGAAAAAAACTAGTATTAATGAATAGGAACATCTACAATTTCTCTGTTACCAATGACAGTATTTACTTGAAGCGAGTCAGCTCTTTACAGAATCAAGATAATTTGATCTAGAAGTTCAAATATGAATGATTCTGCGATTTATTGTGACTTCGAGTAATAGTGGTTCAAGTATAAACATTACTGTTATTAGTATTGATTACACTATATATGCGGAAATCAATTTGAGATAGATCTTTGCGTCAACATGTATTTTATTTTACTTTTACACGGTTGATAATGGAACCTATGATAATACTTAATGTAATATTCAAAAATAACGGGGATTATCAACCAAACAGACTGCCGATGAGGTAGTATTACATAGAAAATAAGTGTGTTATTCAACATTGATTCATGAGCTGTCACATAATATGTCATCTGGCATAAAATCAAAGTATGCAGTACAACGTTATAGGAGCTCTATCAATTCTACAATTTCATTAAAAAAGTATACTCAGACCTTTTAACCCATACCACCATATTTATTTATCACGCTTCTAAATGAGAGACTTGTGTATGAGTGATAGAGCTAAACTAGTTTCTATAGTATATGATGCAATAAATGAGATTGGCAAACATAAAATCCGTTCAGATGTAATTTCAAATATAAAAATCGCAGACGAGTACATGCAACACCTCTTCAATAGATCATTAGAACAATTCAGCAACAGACTGGACGGCAATTCATTGGTTACAATGTATGAGATATTACTACACTTTATGCTTACAGCATGCACTATTCCCTCTCAGAGAAAGGTCAAAATTTCACATCTTTCGATTGACTTAATTATACCTAACCTTCATACCTTGTCAAGAAATCCCAGTGATGTAATAGTTGTACAGTTTATCCGGAGTCCTATCGATATGACAACGATCGACGAAATACTGTCCTTCCTTAAGCTAAAAACTGAAGATCTGAATATGTGGTTGATTACTACCCTGGATCTCAAAGCTAAGGACACAACCCATGTAATCAACTTAGGCGCTTCAAAGATTAGGTGTTCCCATATTATACAAGATATTGATACCTTTTTAAAAGAGAGAAGGGATAAAAGCTTCAGACTAGTACACTTTTAATCTATAAAGCTGGACTGCTTCTTATAATTGATTATTTCCTGCAGGTGGCCCCCAAATGCTTAGTGTGTTATTCTATCTTCTATCATTGTACTTTCTGATATTTGAAGGACATTCGAACCATTTCAAAATTTAAAGCGCTATCTTGCCAACAACTTACGATTCTCTTATTTTGGATCAGATTTTTCTTCTATAGGTTATCTATCCCCAATTAGTATACCATTAAAAGCAGATTTATTTCCAAGTAGTTACTTAAAATTTACCTAAATACTTGTGTTCATCTCTAATAATGGACATAGAAAAATGAAAAACAGGGATAGAGCGG